>CAZNQG010000043.1:0-26955 GCA_964575235.1 uncultured Bacteroides sp. | reverse complement strand
TTTCAGGACCGTATCGTTGAGGGCCAGGAAGCCGTTCGTGCCGTTCCCGGCTTCCCGGTCCACCGCATTGAAAATCCAGGATCCCGGGGAAGCGGTTTCCGGGTCGATGATCCGGTTCAAACTGTATACAAAATCGCCTGCGGTGACCTTCCGCCCCCTGCCCCCCGGAAAAGCGTCATGGTCGTGGAAATAGACATCGCTGCGCAGGTAGAAGGTGTATTCCCTTCCGTTCGGGCTGCATTCCCACGAATGGGCAATACAGGGCCGGACCTCCAGCTTTTTATCCAGCTGGACCAGGCCGTTGAAAATCTGGTTCACGGGCCAGATGATGGTCTGGTTTCGCGCAAACGCCGGATCAAGGGTTGAAATGCCCTTGGATTCGTTATAGCGGAATATGTTTTCCCGTATTTCTCCGGTCCGCGAGCAGGCCGCCAGCAGCAGGATCGATACCGGGATGGAAAGGTGCCGCAACATGGGATGCTTTGAGAGTTATAACTTCAGGCTGATACCCGCCATAAAATGAATTCCCGCCTGGGGAAAATAACCGTCCATCTTGTATTCCGTGCCCCCGTAGTAATACCGGTATACCCAGGCATTCGATTCGTATTTAGTATTTAACAGGTTGTTAATCATGAGGTTAATCCCGATTTCCCTCATGAAACCGGGCCGGATGATGTACCGCAACTGAAGGTCGTTCACTAGGTAGGGGTCCAGCGTCCTTGAATCCGACTCCGTGTTGTCTATAAACTGCTTCCCAACATATTTGGTAAGCAGGGCTATGCTCATGCCCCGTAAGGGCTCGTAGCTGATTTTGCTTCCACCCACAAGCGACGGTGAGAAACTCAGGTCCCGTTCCCCCAGGTAGGCGGTCACCTGGTCCGGCCAGTTGTCCCAGTCGTCCACGAAATCCGTAAAATTCCTCACCCGGTTCCGGCTGAGGGTCATGTTCACATCCCAGCGCATACGCTCGACCGGGTACCACCCGAGCCCCAGTTCAATTCCCGCACGGTAGCTATCCTTCACGTTGTTCATGATGGCTGCACCGACATCGTTTATCTCGCCGGTAAGCACAAGCTGGTTATCGTAATCCATGTAATAGATGTTGGCATCCAGGACCGCTTTTGTAAAGTTCAGGCGATAGGACAGTTCGTAATCGATCAGGGTCTCGTATGTAGGGACAGGTTTTGCCGGATCGGCGTCGACCAGGTTGCTGCGGTTCGGCTCACGGTGACCCACGGCAAGGGAGGCTGAAATCCGTTGCCTGCTGCTGATGTCGTAAGTGGCACCGAGCTTGGGATTTACAAATTGATAGACCCTTAACTGCGATATATCCCTCAGGTCATCGTCGATCCCGTCGATCAGGTGCTCGATGCTCCGGTACTGGATGTCCCCGAACAGGTAAACCCCCCTGGCTACCCGGTAATTGAGCTTTACATACGTATTCCAGTCCCGCTTTACAGCATCGCTCCGGTACCATTCGTGGTTCATTTCGGAATCACCGGCAAACCTGGCCCATATAACTTTCCCGAAATGCCTGCCTTCGTAACGGTTCCAGCCGCCGCCCCAGAATGCCTCCAGCTTCCTGTGCTTGTAGCTGAGCGACCCGGTAAATCCGTAAAAATCATTATCCAGCCATTTTTGCCGGATCAGGTCGCTCTCGCGGATGGTGTCGCCGCCAACGATCACATCGCTCATGTTATAGCCGGCGAGGGACTGTTCCTGCCGGTATTCCTCGAAATATCCCCTGCCGTACGTATAGTGCAGGGCCGTATTGAGAATAAAACGCCGCCCCAATTCCCTGGAATAAAGCAACTGGTAGTGATCCTGCTGGTAATTATCCGTCTCGTTGTCGTAATACGTGGTATCCCCCCCTGCGGAGATGATCATCCCGGCGGGATTGAACGTACGGTCCGTTTCCAGGAGTTCGAAAGGGACACCGTACCAGGCCTGGTAGGTATGCTCCTTGCCTGAAAAGACATTCAGTTTCAGAAGGCTATTTTCCGTATACCAGGCTCCGCTGACAAAGAAGGACTTCAGGTCCGAAAAGGCCCGGTCTATATAGCCGTCCGACGTAATCTTGGAAAGGCGCATATCCAGGGTAAACCGGTCGTTCAGCATGCCCGTTCCCACCGAAAGGCTGTTTTTCCAAGTGTTGAACGATCCGTAGGCGCTGTTGAAATCCCCGTACGGTTCGGGGTTCATGGTGAAGGTTTTGAAATTCATGGTGGCCCCGAAAGCCGCGCCCCCGTTCGTGGAGGTTCCAACCCCGCGCTGGATCTGAACGTTATCGACCGAGGCTGCGAAATCCGGCATGTTGATCCACCACACTCCGTGCGATTCGGAGTCGTTCAGGGGAATGCCGTTTACCGTTACATTGATCCGGTTCATATCGGTACCCCGGATCCGGAAGCTCGTGTAACCGATCCCGGTACCCGCATCCGAGGTGGTGACCATGGAGGGCGTCAGGCTGAGCAGGAAGGGAATGTCCTGTCCCATGTTCCGCTCCGCAATCTCTTCCCCGGAGACATCGGTATGGGCCACGGGGGAATACTGCCCGGCCCGGGTTGCCACCACGATGACCTCTTCGGCCAGAACGGAGGTTTCGCTCATAACGAAATCCAGTTGCGTCGGCCCCGATATCTCGATTTCCTTCGACTGGGTCTCATACCCTACATACGAGGATTTAACGGTGTATCTCCCCGGGGAAAGTCCCGCGATAAGGTATTTTCCATTCACATCGGTAATCCCTCCCCGGAAGGTCTTATCGATATACACATTGGCACCGACCAGGGGCTCACCCCCGGCATCGGTTACGGTCCCCGATAAAGGCGACTGTGCATGGGCATGCACACACAAGGCGGCTGCCAGGATGAAAATCATCCGGGTTTTCATAACAGAAGGTTTAATATGTTTCAGCCATGGTTCCTAATTTCCCTACGCCGGCATTACCCGGGTCAGGTTCTAAGGGTATGATCTCAGCCCGTACTTTTAAGGCACCCCCCTTAGAGAAGCTCTACAAATATAGAAATAAATGAGACCGAATCAAAACCTGAATCAAAAAGGCCCTCCCGGATTTTTCCGGGAAGGCCTTCTCCACCATCCTATGGCCGAAAGGCAAAAGCCCATTCCGTATTGTTCCGGAATGGCCCCTCCTGGTATCTGTCACTCAACGTTCAGGACGTCCTTGAAAGCCCTGGCAAAGGTATCTTTCGGCAAAGCCCCCATGGCCATCTGCGGCTGCCCGTCCTTGGGCACAAACAGGATGGAGGGAATGCTCTGGATTCCAAAAATGGCGGCTAGCTCACGTTCTTCCTCTGTATTCACCTTATAGATGTCCAGTTTACCTTCAAATTCCACGGACAGTTCCTCGAGTATCGGAGTCACTATCTTACAGGGAGCACACCAGTCTGCATAAAAGTCGATCACGCATGGTTTTTCCCCTTCGAATTTCCACTCTTTGTTAACCTCATAATTAAACACCTTCTCTTTAAAGGTGGCCGCTGTGAGATGCTCTGTCATCATATTCTGTTTTATATGAACAAATTTAAATATCTGCAAAAATATAAATTATCCGGCAACCTTCAAATCACATGCCACGGCAGGGTAACTCATGATTTTATTGTAATTTTGTCATAAGAAGAACAATCTGTCATATTTATATATGAAGAAATGTCTTAATGATAAGATATTCAAGATCATCGCAGACATTGCTGAGAAAGACGGGAATCCTGTTTTTGTGATCGGCGGGTTTGTCCGGGATTGTATTCTGGGGCGACCGAGGCACGATATTGATATTGTTGTACAGGGAAGCGGGATCGAACTGGCCAAACGCTGTGCACGGAGTATGGGCCGGGATATACCGGTCAGTGTTTTCAGGAATTTCGGCACGGCGATGATCCGGCACGGGGATTATGAGATCGAATTCGTAGGCGCCCGGAAGGAATCGTACCGGAGCAATTCGCGTAAACCCATCGTGGAGGACGGCACCCTCGAAGATGACCAGAGGAGGCGGGATTTCACCGTCAACGCCATGGCCATATCGCTGAATCCGGACTCCTACGGTGATCTGGTGGACCCTTTCGGGGGAATGGAGGACCTTGAAAAAAAGCTGCTCAGGACGCCCCTCGACCCGGCATTGACCTTTTCGGACGATCCCCTGAGAATGATGAGGGCCGTCCGTTTCGCCACCGAGCTTGGCTTCACCATTGAAAAAGAAACCTCTGAGGCTATTAAAAAATCCGCACACCGCATCGGTATTGTTTCGGCGGAAAGGATCACGGATGAATTGAACCGCATACTGATCTCCGACAGGCCTTCCGTCGGTTTCCGGCTCCTGGATGAATCCGGGCTGCTCACCCTGATCTTCCCGGAATTCCAGGCCCTGAAAGGGGTCCTGGAGCAGAACGGCCAGCGGCACAAGGACAATTTCTACCATACCATACAGGTCCTGGACAACCTTGCAAGGGTTTCGGACAACCTCTGGCTGAGATGGGCTGCTGTATTGCACGATATCGCCAAACCGCTGACCAAAAAGTACGATAAGGAGACGGGGTGGACCTTTCACGGACACGAATTCGTAGGCTCCAGGATGGTGCCGGGTATCTTTCGCCGGATGAAGCTTCCCCTGAACGAGAAAATGAAATACGTCCAGAAACTGGTCCTTCTGCACCTCCGACCGATGGCCCTGTCCCCGGAAGGCGTCACGGACTCCGCCGTACGCAGGCTGGTATATGACGCAGGAGAGGATCTGGATGACCTGATGATGCTTTGCGAGGCGGACATCACCTCGAAAAACGAAAGGACCGTCCGCCGCCACCTGCATAATTTCCGTACCGTCCGGAAAAAGATTGCCCAGCTCGAGGAAAAGGATGCCATCCGGAATTTCCAGCCCCCTGTGTCCGGGGACGAGATCATGGATACCTTCGGAATCCCGCCCTCCAAACCGGTAGGCATCATCAAGGATGCTATAAAGGATGCCATCCTGGACGGCATCATCCGAAACGATTACGATGAAGCCTATGCCCTGATGCTTGAAAAGGGCCGGGAACTGGGACTTGAACCGCGGAACAAATAAGCGAATGTCCGGATGCGAGCCCGGGATCACTCTCCCCTAATTAGATAGTGTATACCGGCAGGCGGCGGCGGTGTGAAGGCCCGGGATCACTCTCCCCTCCAGAGATCGATGTATACCGGCAGGTGGTCGCTGTATCCCCCGCAGTATGAATAACCCCTGTAGGTTCTGAAGGGCCGTTTCCCGGTCCCGGCCGGGTCCTGCTCCAGCAGGAAATCCGGCTCGTGTATCCTTTTCCCCCGGGACCGAACGTACAGGAGTGTATCTCTCAGGAAGGCCCCGTTTACCAGGATATGGTCGAATTCATACCACCTTTCACCGTATTTCAGGCTTCCCTGGACTTCGCCCGTTTCTTGCCCCGTAGACCCGGTATCGTAAATGCAGGTATCGGAAAGGGCTGCCGGATGATGCGGCGGGGATTTTACCCGCAGTACCCGGGAGAGGCTGGGATCCCTGGTCTCATCGTTGAGGTCTCCTGCGATCAGGACCCGGTTCAGGCCCCCCGTTCGCGTTATGGAATCCGCCAGGCGACGAACCAGCCGGGCAGCCCGGATGCGGCCATCCATGGTTTCCACATACCCCTCCCACCTGGAAGGCCAGTGGCACAGGATCAGGTGCAGCGTATCCCGTTCCATTGCCAGTCCGCATACATACAGGACCTCCCGGGTTGGCAGTTCAGCAACGGGAAGCCAGGTGCATTTCATGGGGCGGAAGTGTGTTTCCAGGTAAAGCAATGCCAGGTCCATGCCGCGATCGTCCGGAGAATCCCTGTGGATCATCCGGTAATTGTATTTCAGCAGCGGGGTGTCCCGTACCAGGCGTTTCAGAACAAAACGGTTCTCCACCTCGCAGAGCCCGATCAGCTCGGGCGGCCTCCAGTCCCCCGCCGAAACCAGCACCTTATAGATCCTGCGCTCCTTCTCGAGGAAGCGTTCCCAGGTCCAGTGCCTCGGGCCTGAAGGAAGGAATTCATCGTCCCGGACCAGGCTGTCGTCGAAGGGATCGAAAAGATTCTCGACGTTGTAAAACACCAGGCGCAGGTCCCCCCTCCCATCCTGCGCGCCGCAAATTGCAGGGAAGAAGAGAATAAACATCAACGTGAAACAGGCAGCTTTCATCGCCTCTTAATGGCAAAAGCGGAAGGATCTCGCACCCGCCGGACAAACGAATTCTCAGCAGTTACGCCATGGATCAGGCAACCGCCATTCTTGAGACGTTAACGCGATATGGAATCGTTCTCGATCCGTTCGTAGGCCCCGATGTCGGGACCCAGCGCTCCCAGGCGGCTTTCCCCGTTAAAATCGAGCGGGTATTGCAGGGCCAGCTCGTACGATGCCTTATCCTTTGCCGGCGAAAGGGTGTCGAGCTGAAGGTTGTTGTTCCCGTAATCGACGAAGCGGGGGTCCTCCAGGTTGATCACGTTCACGAAGTGCTCGGGATCGGTAAGGTCGAATTCTTCGGGGTCCGCCTTGATGAGGCAGTGGTCGAAAACGTAAGGGATCTCGCTTTCGGCATGCTCGTCCACAAGGATCTCGTATTCCCGGTTGCCGTAAATGATGCAGTTCCCGAAGTAGGCCTTTTCGATGGGACGGACCTGTATCCCCCCGTAGATATCCTCGTAATAATTGTTCATGGCAAGCGAAGGCGTGGTCCTGTTCGAATAACCCGAACCCCAGTAGTTGCCAACGGTGCAATGGTAAAACTCGTAACTGCCGCCGAAGATGAGCAGGAGCGCGAGCTGTCCGCAATTGGCAACGACCGTATTGCTGGCATGAATGGAAGTCCCCCGTCCCAGGATGCCGACCGAAGACATGTTCTCGATCTTGCAGTTCCGCAGTGTCAGGTTGGGGATCCCTGGGGTTACGATCGTATCCGCCCACAGGCCCATGATGCCGTTCTTGATGTTCACGTAATCCAGCTCGTTTTCCCTGGATCCCGGATGAAAATAGATCAGTCCCCACTGACCCGGCACATCCCGGTACATGTATTCCAGGCGGTCGCCCTGCACCACGACCGGGTCATCCAGGGTGCCCTGTGCCTTGATGGTTCCCTTTACGATCAACAGGGCGTTCCGGTGAAGGTGGATCCGGACCCCCTGCTGGATGGTCAGGGTTTCAAGGGAATCCAGGACCAGGCAATCGAGGATCAGGTAGGGTTTGTCGTTCACCCAGGTGGTCGTCCCTATGGTATCCCGGCGGAACAGATGCATGTCCTGTCCCCAGGCCACCAGGTTCACATCCTGGATGTTCCCGTTGGTGTTGAACAGAATGCTGTCGTGGATGGCCAGCAGGGAATCCTGGCTGTTCGGGTCAAGGGTCACCTCTATGAAAATGTACAGGGAGTCCTTCGGCGGGATCTCCACATTGACTGCAGAACTTCCCGGAACACCATCTATGTTGAGGCGGAACACGGAACCCGCTCCCCCGGCCAGTTCAATGGAGGATATCTCGATGGGCCGGTCATAGGTGTTGTAAATCCTAAGTTGTTTCGTAGTCGATCCGATGGTGGTAAATATGGTATCGAAAAGAACGGTATCCGTTGAGAACCCCAGCCATGCATCCGTTCCCCGGTAGATCTCATAGCGTTCGCAGGAGAACACACCTGCAAGCAGTGCCAGCATGAAAAAGCAGTATCGGAGCGTTGATTTCATTCCCGGATCCGACAAAAGTAATTAAAAATCCTGCTGCACGTCGGCAGACATCTTATGTTTAACGGGTTTGCCGAAATTATAGTATGGTAAGAATTTTAGTTCCGTTATCTTTTGCTGCTTTTCATGGATTATCCTATATTGATAATCTTTAATAAGCTCCTATTGGCTAAAACCTTTACACCATGCGAACAAGAGCATTGTTCTTTATTTCAGCATTTTACCTTCTGCTTTCAGCAAATGCATTCTCCCGGCAGACGGGCGTCATGCCCTGGTTCAACGCCGGGAACGATTCGATAAATTTCGCCCGGCATGATCAAATGCCGAAATAAAATGCTCCGCCATGAACCCCATCCGAATACTGATCGCAGCCGGCCTGCTGGCCGCCCTGCATAATTCCTGTATGAACAAGAACCAATCCGACCTGGTTATTCACAACGCTATGATCTATACCGTTGATGAAGCATTCTCGAGGGCCGGGGCCATGGCCATCCGCGACGGCCGTATCCAGGCCGTCGGAAGGGACGGGGAGATTCTGGACCGGTACCGTGCGAAGGAAACGATCGACCTCGGGGGAAAGTACGTTTACCCTGGATTGATCGATGCCCACTGCCATTTCCTGGGGTACGGAAAAAGTCTGTTGCAGGCGGATCTATCCGGCACATCTTCCTTCCGGGAGGTCATTGAAATACTGAAGCAGCGACAGCAGGACCATCCGGACGAATGGGTGCTCGGACGCGGTTGGGATCAGAACGACTGGGAAGTTAAAGCCTTCCCGCACAGGGATATGCTGGATGAAGCCTTCCCGGATAAACCGGTCCTTCTCCGCCGGATAGACGGACATGCGGCCATTGCCAACACGGTGGCCCTGGAAAGGGCCGGCATCGATGAGCGCACAGCCGTTGAGGGAGGTTCCATCCTGAAGGATGAGAATGGGTTGACCGGGATTCTTATCGACAATGCCATCGACCTGGTCTCCGGGATCGTCCCCGAACCGGGCAAAAAGGACGTGATCCGGGCCCTCCTGAAGGGACAGGAGAACTGTTTTGGCGTGGGACTGACAAGCTTGCATGAAGCCGGACTCGATTGCGAAACCATAGAAATGATGGATTCCCTGCAAAAATCAGGTGAGCTCAAAATAAGGATCTATGCCATGCTTGTCCCCGGCAAAAAAAACTATGAACACTACCTGTACAAAGGGATTTATAAGACCGACCGCCTCAACGTGAGGTCGGTCAAGCTGTATACCGATGGCGCGCTGGGTTCCCGGGGGGCACTCCTTCTGGAACCCTATACCGATGATCCGGGGAACCGGGGACTTGCCGTTTCAAGCGATGAATTCCTCCGGGAACAGTGCCGGCTCGCCCTTGAAAACGGGTACCAGGTGAATACGCACTGCATCGGTGACAGTGCCAACCGATGGATGCTGGGAATATATGCCGGGTTCCTGAAAGGGAAAAACGACCTGCGATGGAGGATCGAGCATGCCCAGGTAATACATCCCGATGATTTCCACAAATTCGGTGATTTCAACATCGTTCCCTCGGTTCAGTCCACCCACGCCACATCCGACATGTACTGGGCGGGAGAACGGCTTGGCGAGGATCGCATGGAAGGGGCCTATGCTTACCGACGTTTGATGGAGGAGAACGGATGGATCCCGAACGGCAGCGACTTCCCGGTAGAGAACATCAACCCGATTTACGGGTTTTATGCCCTGATCTCCAGGCAGGATCTTTCCGGGTACCCGGAAGGCGGGTTCCAGGTGGAAAACGCACTCGGCAGGGAACAGGCCCTCAGGGCCATGACCGTCTGGGCGGCCATGGCAGCCTTCGAAGAAGACGAAAAGGGAAGCCTTGAACCCGGGAAAATGGCGGATTTCATCGTAACGAACCGTGACCTGATGCGGGCCGGCATCCGGGATATCCCCGACACCCGGGTCCTTCAGACCTGGATTGCAGGTAAAAGGGTATATTCCGCCTATTGACCCCCGGCCAGTGAAATCGGGTTGCCGGCCCAGAAATCCAGGATCTTGGTGTTGAAAATGTAAAGGTACTTGGCCTGGAGCAGGTCAGACTGGGCCTTAGTCAGGTTGTTCTTGGCAACGTTATAATCGACCGAAGAAACCATGCCTACATTGAATTTCTCCTCTGTGTAATTGAAGGCCTCCTCCATGAATTTCACGGTTTCCAGGTTGGAGTCATAGTTGTCCAGGGCCGCCCGGGCATCTGCATAGGCCTGCTGGATGGTCTTGTAAAGGGTCTGCTTGGTCTGGTCAAGCGCGACCTGTGCATCCATTACCCCGACCTTCGCGTTGCTGATCCGGTTTTGCGTATAGAGCCGGTTGAAGATCGGGATACTCACTCCGAGGGTAATAATCTGCCTTCGCTTGTCCGCGAGCTGGTCCACCCAGGGATAGGCGTCACCCGGTGTGACGGGATTCTGGGACAGTTCATTATAGAAGGACCCTATGGCATAACGTACATCGAAGGAGGGAAAGGCCGTTCCGATCTCCGCCTTCAAACCCTTTTCATAACTGAGAAGGTTGTATTCGGCAGCCTTTATCCGTGGCAGGACAACCAGGGCATCGTTGTATACGCTGTCCACCGTCCTCAGGATATTGGCATCCTCGATCCCCAGTTCGGGGATCTCGATCCGGATCTCATCCAGGCGGCGAATCTCAAGATCCATATACTGTGCCAGGGTAAGATAGGCAATGGCCAGATCGTTCCGGGCGGCGGTGACGTTGGATTTTTCCCTGGCCAGCTGGGCCTCAATCTCGAAGAGTTCACCGCGGGACAGGTTGCCCACTTCCACCAGTTTTTCGTTCTTTGCCACCTGCAGTTCCGTGACCTTAAGCTGTTCCTCTGCAATTTTAAGCAGTTCTTCGTTGAACAGGATCTGAAGGTAGGCGCCCGTGATCTGGATGGTGATCTCATTCTTGAGCTCTTTCACATCCTCTATCCTGGCCAGGAGGTTGTACCGGTTCTGCTGGATGTTGTGATACGTGGACAATCCGTTGAAAAGGCTCAGACTGCTTTCAAATCCCACCGAGCCATCGAAGAAGGACTGGTTGATCCATTCATAATCCTCCGTATTCAGGGCACGGCCCTGGTTGTAGGTATAGTTGGCACCGATGTTTGCATTGGGCAATACCTGGGCCCTTGCGTACAGGTAATTGTTTTCGGCTGATTTCGATTGAAGCTGCTGCCGCTTCACCTGCAGGTTATGCTCGTGCGCATACTCGATGCATTGCTCGAGCGACCATGTTTTCTGGGCATCCGCCTCCGGAGAGATGAGAAAAAGGCACAGCAATCCCGTAGTAATACAGATCCGTTTCATCGCATAGAGTTAAATTAAACAGACGCTACTTTATCTGTTCCGCCTCCGGTAAAGGACCTGGATATACCGGGCATTTTCGTTGGGGGTAAAAATCTGGATCAGTTCCCAGTTCTTATCGTACCCCTCGATAGCCCTCTTCAGCCGGTATATCCGGGCCAGAGATGCGGATACATCATCGTCTGCAATGGAAAGTTCATCCTCTACCTCCCAGGGAAAGGATTCCACCCTGAAGCTGTAGGAAATTTTCTCGTCGCCCACGTGCAATTCAATATCCGCGATCTCATCCTCACCGAAATTTGGAATAGGTACACATAAATCCTTCATCACTCCGATTTTTTGGGTTTATAACAACAACCCGGCTACTCTAATACTGATATTATTGTCATGCTGTCTCAACTGCCGTATCCGGCTGGCAACCCCGGCTATTTTCGTCCAATACCGTTGCAAACCTTTTTGACACGGTAAATTACAGGACATGTTTTATGTTCTCTGTTACGATATGTCCGTCGAACAGGTGGACGATCCTGTGAGCTTTTTCCGCATCGGTCGGGGAGTGGGTCACCATGACGATGGTGGTTCCCTCTTTATTCAGCTCGGTAAGCAGTGCAAGCACTTCCTCTCCGTTCGCAGAGTCCAGGTTACCCGTCGGTTCGTCCGCAAGGATCAGCTTTGGGCGGGTAACCACAGCCCTGGCTATGGCAACGCGTTGCTGTTGTCCGCCGGATAATTGCTGCGGGAAATGCTTCTTCCTGTGGGCGATTTTCATGCGCTCCAGTACCTCGTTTACTTTTTTCTTTCGCTCTGAGGAAGAAACGTTCATGTAAAGCAGGGGCAGTTCCACGTTCTCGTATACCGTCAGCTCGTCGATCAGGTTAAAGCTCTGGAATACGAACCCGATGTTCCCCTTCCTCAGGCTGGTGCGGTGCCTTTCCTTGAATTTGGACACTTCCGTCCCGTCGAAAATCAGGTTGCCGCTCGTGGGATTGTCAAGCAGTCCCAGGATGTTCAGCAGGGTCGATTTGCCGCATCCGGAAGGACCCATCACGGCGACATGTTCGCCGCCCTGTATTTCCATGCTCACCTTGTTCAGGGCCGTGGTTTCCACCTCGTCCGTGCGGAAAATTTTGGTTAATTCTTCGGTTTTGATCATGATCGTATGTATTTAAAAAGTATCTGTAAATATTTTAATCCTTCAGGATCAGCTTGTCCACATCCCCGAAGGTATCGTAGGATGAGATGATTACGCGTTCGCCGGGCTCCAGTCCCGAAAGCACTTCGTAATACCTCGGGTTCTGCCGACCGATGCTGATGTCCCGCTTATAAGCGAAATCCCCGCTTTCATCGATGACGTATACCCATTGCCCGCCGGTGCTCTGGTAAAACCCACCCCTGGGGATCAGGACCGCCTGCTTCGATTCGCCCAGCTCAAGCTTTATTCGCGAGGTCTGCCCGATCCGGATGGCACCCGGGATATTCCCGGTGAACACCATGTCAACATAGAACCTTCCGTTCTGGACTTCCGGGTAGATCTTGGTGATCACCCCGGGGTATCCGACCCCGGCAAAATCACATTCTCCCGTGAGTCCCCTGCTGACCCTGGCAATGTAATGCTCGTCGATCTCCACCCTGAGCTTATAGGAGTCCAGGATGTTGATGGTCCCTATGCGGGTACCGTAAGTTACCACTTCGCCGACCTCAGGGTTCAGCGACGCCAGTTCACCGTCGACCGGGGCCTTGAGGTTCAGGTTCTCCAGCCTCTGCTTGATGATTTCCAGATTTGTATTAAGGCTGTTTACCGAGGCTTCCAGCGATCCGACCTGTATGGCCCTGAATATCGAATCCTGGTGCTGGATCTCTTTCAGAAGCTTAAGCTTCTTGACCGTGGCCTCGTACTGCTCTTTCGATTGGTCATATTCTTCCTTGGAGACATGCTGGTCCTTGTAAAGTACCTGGTTGTTCCTGTATGCCCTTTCCTGGAGTTTCAGCAGGCGTTCGGTCTCTATGATCTGGCTTTCACTGTTCATCTGCTGCTGCACCATGAGCAGCTTTGCAGTGCGCAACTCACTGACGGCCCTTGCCACGTTCGCTTCGTTGTTGGAGATATCCAGGATCAGGTTTACGTTGCTGAGCCGCAAGATGACATCCCCCTCCTTCAGCTTGCTCCCTTCATCAAGCAGTATCTCCTCCACCCTGCCCCCTTCGATGGCATCCAGGTATATGGTCTGGATGGGCTCTACCGTTCCAATCACCGCAATGTAGTCCTGAAAAACATCTTTCGTAATTTCAGCGATTGAAATTTTTTCCGTCTCTACATTGAGTTTGGAACTTTTATCTCCGAACACAAGGGTATAAAAAACAAGAAGAAAAACAACGCTCCCCACAAAGATCCAGATGTTCCTTTTGCTGAAGAGTTTGTTCTTCTTCTCAATTTTGCGATCCATGCCATCCATTGCCAGAGGTTTAAGAGTGTTCGCAGGGTTGTTTTTCATTTATTGTGCCAAATATCGTACGTTATTGAAAATGTGATATTTACATTATGAATATCCATCGGCACAGCAGGCTTAAGTGTCCCGATATGCTACAGCCATAGTACGAATCCGGACATTCAAAAAAATATTATGTAAATTTACGGGCAGTGCCGGAGAGAAAGCCCCGGCATGATTTAAAACCTTTGGATGACATGAGCACAAAAGTTGGGAAGATCCTTGCTGTCGACGATAATGAAGATATCCTTTTCGCCTTGAAATTGCTGCTGAAACAGCACGTCGAACTGATCACCACAACCAACGATCCCGATCAGATCCCCCGCTTGCTGGCAGAAGAGGATTTCGATGTGATCCTGCTGGACATGAATTTCACGAAGGACGCCATCAGCGGGCAGGAAGGGTTTAACTGGCTGACAAAAATCATGGAACTGGACCCGGAAGCAGTGGTCTGTTTCATCACGGCATACGGGGATGCCGAGAAAGCGGTGAAGGCCATAAAGGCCGGCGCGACGGATTTCATCCTCAAACCCTGGCAGAACGAGAAACTGCTTGCAACGATATCCTCGTCGGTCAAACTGAGGAGGTCACGTATGGAGGCGAGGGGGTTGAAAACAAGACAGCAGGAAATATCCGCCGTCTACGACCAGCCCTTTCACGAATTCATCGGAAGCTCCCCGGAAATGCAAAACGTGTTCAATACCATTTCGAAAGTGGCTGCCACCGACGCCAACGTACTGATCCTGGGTGAGAACGGGACCGGGAAGGAGCTGGTTGCAAGGGCTCTGCACCGGAACTCATCCCGCAAGGACGAGGTTTTCATCAGTGTGGACCTGGGATCCATTGCGGAAACCCTTTTCGAAAGCGAGCTTTTCGGACATGAAAAAGGAGCCTTCACCGATGCCGCTAAAATGAAGCAGGGCCGTTTCGAGATCGCCCACGGGGGAACCCTCTTCCTGGATGAGATCGGGAACCTTTCGCTGCCCATGCAAACCAAGTTGCTCACGGTCATAGAGCGCAGGGAAGTGACGCGGGTGGGCAGCAACAAACCCATTCACGTGGATGTCCGGCTGATCTGCGCCACCAACATCGACATCCACGACATGGTGAGTGAGAATAAGTTCCGGCAGGACCTTCTGTACAGGATCAACACGGTTGAGATCAGCCTTCCGCCCTTGCGGGAGCGGACAGGGGACATCCCCCTGCTGGTGGATCATTTCCTGAAGATTTACTCAAAAAAATACAAGAAGAAAGTAAAGGGCATCAACGCCGAAGCCATTAAAAACCTGAACCAGTATCCCTGGCCCGGGAATGTCCGCGAGCTTCAGCACGCCATCGAGCGGGCCATCATCATGAGCGAGGGCGACCAGCTCGAAGCAGAGGATTTTCTGTTGTCCTCCTCCCACAAGAAGGTCGGAGAAATCGAACTGGACAGCTACAACCTTGATGACATCGAAAAATCCATTATCGACAAGGTACTGAAACAAAATCAGGGCAACATTACCCAGGCAGCTTCAGAACTTGGCCTGACCCGGACTTCCCTCTACAGGAGAATGGAGAAATATGACCTTTAGAAATTTCAGGATAAATATGATCATCCGGATACTGCTCCTGGCAGCATCCGTTTTCCTGTTCTTCTATACCTGGGAGACCGATTTTCACGTCACACCCGTCCTGGTCGGTATTATCGTCATCTTCGAGATCTATTCACTGATCCGGTATGTCGACAGGACCAACAGGGATTTGACCAGCTTCCTTGAATCGATACGGTTTTCGGAATTCACACGTTCCTTCCAGATCGAGGGTATGGGATCCTCCTTCGACGAACTCAACCGGGCCTTCAACGATGTGATCAACGATTTCCAGAAGGTCCGTTCCGAAAAGGAGGAACATTTCCATTACCTCCAAAGCATCGTGCAGAACATCGATGTCAGCATTATTGCCTACCGTAAGGACGGGACGGTGGAAATGATCAACAAGGCCGCCAAACAGCTTTTCCAGATCCACAGCCTGAAAAACGTCAAGCTCCTCGAACAGCTGAGCCCTGAACTGGTCAACACCCTGCTGAACATCAGTCCCGGGGAAAACACCCTGGTCAAGGTGCAGGACCAGGACGATATCCTGCAGCTTGCCATTTATGCGACCGAATTCAAGATCAAGGACAAGCTGATCATCCTGGCCACCATCAACAACATACAGAATGTCCTGGAAGAGCAGGAGACTGAGGCCTGGCAAAAACTGATCCGCGTGCTGACACATGAGATCATGAACTCCATTACGCCCATAGCCTCCCTCTCCTCCACCCTGGAGATCATGCTGAAGGGGATCACCGAAGGGGGCAACGTCAAGGAGGATATGGACCTGGATACCGTCGTGGAGATCCTGCAGGCCCTGCAGACCATCAACAAGAGGAGTACGGGGCTCCTCCATTTCGTCAATACCTACCGGAACCTGACCCGGATCCCCAAGCCTAATTTCAAGATCTTCCCGGTCAAGGACCTGTATAAGAACATATACCTCCTGATGGAGGAAGAGATCACAGGCAACAAGATCAAGTTCGTGACGCATATCGAGCCGGAAAACATCGAGGTATCGGCCGACGAGCAACTGATCGAGCAGGTGATCATCAACCTGATCCGCAACTCCATCCATGCCCTGGAGGACCAGAAGAAGCCGGTCATCGAGCTGAAAGCCTATTACAATAAGCGAGGGCGGGTAACCATGCAGGTGACGGACAACGGCACCGGAATTCTTCCGGAGGTACTGGACAAGATCTTCATCCCATTCTTCACCACCAAGCAGAGCGGATCGGGGATCGGGCTCAGCCTCTCCCGGCAGATCCTGCGCCTGCATAACGGCACCATCACCGCACAGTCTGTGCCCGACCGGGAAACCATCTTTACCCTTACTTTTTAACCGTTCAGCACAGGTGCAGGTCAATCTTACTGCCGGCGCAGATTTTCATAGACGTGCACTAAGCCCCCTTGATTCGGCGTTTTCATATCTGGAGGTTTCTTCGTATTATTAATACGGTCAAGCCACCGGGCCGACATTTTTCAGAAACCACTCATGATTAGCGACTTAACCCTTTATCGCCTCGCTAAGTGCATCGGCATGCCGGCCCTTATCCTGGTATTTGCGCTGTCCCTGCACTCATGCATCAAGGAAGAATTCAACGCGGACCTGATGGACCCATCCCTTCAGATCAATCCCGGTGTTGCCGCGCCGATCGGCTGGGCCCGCTACCGGCTCGACGAGATGCTGACCGATTCCCTGGGAGTAACCGAGCTCATCGTCGGACCGGACGGTTTCATCACCATGAGATATTCCCAGGACCTTTACTCGCTTCAGGCATCGGATCTTCTCAGCATTCCGGATATTCCCGGACAGGACCTCAGTATCCCGAATCCTTCTCCGGTGGCGCTGGACCTGAACCTGATCCAGGGCGATACAACCTTTACCGACACGCTTGACCTTTCCCTCCCGCTGAACGGCACCGCCGGGGCGGAAATCGACAGCATCATCCTGAGCTCGGGAACGATCAGCGTTTCTGCCACTACCCAGTACGACCGGATGGACTGGGAAGCCGCCATCCGGATCGAAGGGGTTCCCAACTGGAAAATCACCCTTTCCACGGGTAACGCCTCCAGCTCCCGTTCGCTGAACGGGGTCACCCTGCCCCTTGACAATACGCCCCCCTCGAGCAATGAACTGTCGCTTGTGGTTAGCCTTACGATAAGCCCCTCGAACGAGATCCTTAACCCGGGGATGACCATCATGGACTTTGATATTGACATTTCCGGGCTGGAATTTTCCGCCATCTACGGCTACCTTGGACAATTCAGCGTAAATGCGGGTCCCCAGTCCTTCCCGGTCAATTTTTTCAGCAGGTTGTCAGGGGGAACCTTCCATTTCAAGGATCCGAAGCTTACCGTAGGTTTCTTAAACTCCTTCGGGCTCCCCATGCAGGTTTCCATGACGGATTTCGAGGCAACCGGGAGGGACGGGCAGGTCACGTCCATAACCGGTTCCGGGGTACCAACACCTGCAGACAACCGCATCCCGGCCTATCCCCGGATCGGCCAGGAAGGGCAGGAAACGGCGGACAGCCTCGTTATGACATCTTCGAATACCAACCTGTTTACGGTCCTGGAATCCTCACCGGTAGAGGTCAGCGTTGGGGTGAACGGGACCACCAACCCTGCCGGTGTGACCCACGATAATTTCATCGTGGACGACAGCCGGCTTTCGGTCTCAACCGAGCTGCTTCTGCCGTTTGAGGGATACGCCGACCTTCTCCTGGTCGCCGATACCCTGGATTTTGTGTTCGGGGATTACTATTCTAGTCCCCCGGAAGAATTCATCCGCCTGATCTTCCGCCTTAATTTCGATCACCAGTTCCCCACCGACCTTTACATCCAATTGAATTTCCTTGACGAAAATTATAATCCGATCGATTCCCTGTTTCACGACGCCGGTGATGGGAGACGAATTGTGGCAGGGGCTGAGGACTCGGACGGGGACGGGATCGCAGAGGCCTTCCAGCCGGATCCGGTCGAGATCGAACTGACCCGGGAGCAGATCGAAAACATATCCACATGCCAGTACATCAAAGTCACGGGAAGGATCCGGACCAGCGGCTACGACTCTTCTCCCCCTGAAAACGTAAAGTTCTATTCCTTCTATTATTTCAAGGCCTGGATCGGTGCCATAGCGGAACTGAAAATCAACTCAAACGATTATTATTGATGCGCAGGGGCCGGTTTCCATATGGGTTCATCCTCCTGCTTGCCGCAGGGTTCATACAGTCTCCCGCACTGCAGGCCCAGAACAACACCCTTTATTTCATGCACCCGGTGCCCCAGGCCATCCATCTCAACCCCGCCCTGTATTACCGGTGCCGCACCTACATTGAAATACCGGTTCTGTCCACCATACGCTATTCCTACGCGAACACGGGATTCGGATACCACGACGCGATGCACTACGGGGCGGGCTCGAATGCCGATTCCATCATCATCGACGTGGACAACCTGGAGAAAAAGCTTAAGAAACGGAATTACATACGGAACGACGTTACGCTGAACATCCTGGGAGCAGGGTTCCGGATCATGGGGGAATACTACGTACATTTCAACGTTTCCCTTTTCACCGAAACCCGCGAGGGTTTTCCCGGTGACCTGGTGGCCCTGAAGGACGGGAACTGGGACCTGATCAACGGCGAACCCATGGACATAGACCTGGGCGGCCTTTCGGCAAACGTCTCCAGCTACCTGCAGTTTGCAGCCGGGATCTCCATGGAATGGATGGACGGCCTGTACCTCGGGGCCACCCTGAAGTACCTGAAGGGTGCGGCCAATGTCACTTCCCGGAGGACCGATCTGATGCTGGAAACCGAAGGGGACCCCATGCGCATTACAGCAACCTCGAATTACAGCATCAGAGGTTCCTTCCCGGTGGAATTGTCGTACGATTCCCTTGGGTTTGTCAGCGATGCGGATTTCAGCAACTCCTTTGCCAACATCGTGGATGATTACATCCTGAACAAAAATCACGGAGCCGGGATCGATGTCGGGGTGATCTACGAATACGATGACCGGCTTACCCTTGCCGCCAGCCTGGTCGACCTGGGATTCATCCATTGGGGCTCCAACGCCAAACGGTTTGATGCCAACGCAAGCGTTGACTTCATGGGATTCGACCTGAGGGCCTATGCTGCAACCGGAGGTTCGACCGATTTCCTCGAGGCCCTGGTTGATTCGGTGCTCGAGACCTTCCGGTTCGAGACGGTTGAAAAACCATATTTCAGCGCACTGGTGCCCAAGCTTTATACCGGTGCAAGTTACCAGGTATACCCCAAACTCGGGGTCTCTGCCCTGCTGAGGACCGAGTTTTTCGACTTAAGGCCGCATTTTGCCCTCACCCTGGCGGGCATGTACAATCCCCTGCCCTTCCTCCACGGCACGCTAAGTTATTCCATCATGAACAACAAGCTGTCCCAGCTCGGGGTGGGACTGGCCATGGGGGGAAAAGGCGCCCAGTTCTACCTGGCCATGGACCACATCCCGATACGCTGGGTCCGGGATTCCGGGTCCGGCGCCATCTGGCCCTATAACGCACGCACGGTGAATTTCCGCCTCGGGGTGAACGTAATATTCGGCTGCGATGAGCAGGAACGGGGCAAATACGGAGGGAAAGGCAGGCGTCCGGGGAGACGCGGTAAATACTGCCCGGCCTACGACTAAGCGGAAGCCGCCTCATGCCGGATCATCTGCCGGGTCAGCGTTTGCCAGTCGCAACCCACGCAGGCAGGTAAATCGGGTCCGGATTCGCCCGAACTTCATCAATTCATTCCATCGCCGTATCTTTGCAGAAGAATGAAAATCCAGGGGACCTATAATACAGCGGTGGTCTTCAACGATAACGTCGACGAGGAATCCTACCGGCAGATACAGGAATTCTGCAACCAGGAGATCTTCCGCGACACCCGGATACGGATCATGCCGGATGTGCACGCCGGCAAGGGCTGTGTGATCGGTTACACGGCGGACCTGGGCGAACGGGTGGTCCCCAACCTGATCGGGCTGGACATCGGGTGCGGGATCCTGGTCACCCGTATCGGCCGGGAGGACATAAAATACGACCGGCTCGATAAATTCATCCGGCAGAAGATCCCGCACGGTTTCAAGCGTAACAAGTCCGCGGACCCGGAAGATTACCCCGGGGATTTCATTAAAAACCTGCAGGGATCCTGTGATTTCCTGGACATTGACTTCATGGAACACCTGAAGGGGATCGGCAGCCTGGGCGGGGGCAACCATTTCATCGAGGTGGCGGTGGACAGCCGGAAGGAGAAATGGCTGCTGATCCACAGCGGTTCGCGCAATTTCGGCCTTCAGGTGGCAACCTTTCACCAGGACCGGGCCATCCGGGAATGCCGTAAAAGGGAGGTGGATGTACCGAAACATTTCGCATACCTGGAAGGGGAACCGAGGGAGGATTACACCCGGGATATGAAGGTGGCCCAGGCATATGCCCGGCTGAACCGCCGGGAGATGACCCGCCGCATCCTCGGCCATCTCGGGGTGGAAAAACCCGCAGAGCAGTTCGAGACGGTGCACAACTACATCAATTTCGACGACGGCATCATCCGCAAGGGAGCCGTTTCCGCCCAGCCTGGAGAAAGGCTTGTCATTCCCCTGAACATGCGGGACGGGAGCCTGATCGCCCGTGGAAAGGGCAACCCGGAATGGAATTTCAGCGCACCGCACGGGGCCGGCCGCAGGCTTTCCCGCACCCAGGCACGAAAGCAGCTCGACATGGGGGACTTCACAAAAGCCATGAAAAACGTCTGGACCTCCACGGTAAGTCCCCGGACCCTGGATGAGGCTCCAGGGGCATACAAGCCCAGGGGGGAGCTTCTCAGGTACATCGGGGAAACGGTCGAGGTCGAAGAAACCCTCAAACCACTTTATAATTTCAAGGCGGAGTAAAAGGCTTCCGGGGTGCCGGTTTCCTTCCGTAAAAAAGATCGTCCAGGGGGAGTGCCAGCCGGCGGAACAGTACGTTGTTCCGGATCCCGAAACGCACCAAGCGGTGGAACCAGTTGTCCGGGTGTGACCATGGGCAGACGATCATGCACCGCCCGCAATCGGTCCCGGCCCGGCACCAGTAGGTATAACAGCTCTCCGGATCGATCTTCCAGCGTTTCACCCCGCCGGTTTCCCGTTCGGGTCCCAGGGGTATGGATTGCCCCGGGCAGGCCAGGGCGCATTTTTCACACCTCCGGCAAAAATCGATTACGACGGCCGAGCTCCCGTTTTTACCCTGCCAGCGGACCCGGCGACCGGTTACCCTGCCCGGACGGCGGTCCAGGTGACCGGGAACAAGCGGCAGGTCCGTGGTCACGACGGCGATCCGGCAGCGGGGACCCACACGGGGGGTCATCAGCAATCCCATCCGGCCAATCTCTCCCAGTCCCGCATCCCTGGCAACCAGCGGACAAACGACCTTGTAGTTCCCGTCGATGTGGGCCCGGGCGGGATATCCCAGGGAGCGGATGAATTCCGCAAGCTGAACGGCGATCATCCCGCTTTGAAGATACTGCCGGGCCGATTCCAGCACCGCCGGGGCATGCGGTGCGGCTCGCATCATCTCGTAGTCCATCTCTACGGTCAGGGCAAGGGCATATTTGTGTTCCACGCGGTAAGGGATCCCGTAACGCTCGCCCCTCCCTCCGACCGAATAGACGTGATGTTCACGCAGCTCGGTGATCCCTGCAGACAAGGCGCCCCAGTCCACCGCCATCCCCAGCAGCAGCCGCGACATATCCCTGGCCGTCACGGGCGGCCGTTCCCCGGCCGGCTCCCCCTCAACCCTCGGGTGGAGCCCGTCCACAACCTTGTCAAAGATCGAGCCGGCTGCGGCAAAGAGGATGGGATCGAAGTATGTCGTACCGGCCTTCAGGAGCCCGGGAAGCCTGCGGAATTTGTTGTCCAACGGCTTGTTCCCCGGTCTGCGGGCATAATATTCATCGAAGCGCTCCGTGCCGGGCACCAGCTCCCGCCGGGAGAACATGGTATCGCGCTCGTCGGGGCGTTCGACGGGATCTTGCCTGCGATACTCCATCCTTCCCCGGAAGGGCAGAAACAATGCAAGCAGCGGGATGAGAAACAGGATGAAAAGCGGTGTGGAGATCCATCCCGGGTAAGGGAAGCCGGCCAGGAAGGGAAGCAGGAAAGGCACGGGAAGCAGGAAGGCGGCCAGCAGCGCAAGATAGGCCGGACGTTCCTCCTTCTCCCGCAGCGAGGTGATGAATACCGCCAGGAAGAAGCCCAGGATGAGGATCCCTTCAAGAGGCAGGGCGGATTCGGATATTTTAAACAGGGTATTCATGCCCTTTATACACAAAGAAACATAATTCCCGTATATTCGCATAAAGGTGAATTTAATTAAGCATCGCTCCGGGAATAAATGAAAAACCGATGAAACGATTCGTACTGGTACCCCTGATCACCGTTGCGCTCGTCGTAGCGATCGCCCTGGTATTCCTGCGGAACAACAAGCGCAGGCAGGAACGGGGCGCTCCCCTGCCGAACATCGTCCTGATCCTGGCCGATGACATGGGGTACGGGGATGTCCGGGCACTGAACCCGGATTCCAGGATCCCCACCCCGAACATGGACCGCATCGCTGCCGAAGGTATGCGCTTCAGCGACGCACACTCCTATTCCGGGGTCTGCACCCCCACCCGCTACGGGCTTCTCACCGGAAGGTACTGCTTCCGGACCCGGCTGTCATCCGGGGTGCTCGGGGGGCACGATGCCTCCCTGATCGAGCCCGGGAGGGAAACCCTGGCCAGCCTGCTGGGACACGCAGGGTACCGGAGCGCCTGCATCGGGAAATGGCATTTGGGACTGGATTTCAAGAAGAAGGACCCTGCCCTGCCCCTGTACGAAGGAACGGGGTTTGCCCATACAACGAGCACGGCGAACGTTGATTACCTGGGAACCGTGGACGGAGGTCCCCTGGATCACGGTTTCGATTATTCCTATATTTTGCCGGCATCCCTCGACATGCAACCCTATATTTTCATCAGCAACCGGCAGGTGGTCAACACCGACCTGGTGCACATAGAGGGTACGCCTGTGCGGACCCGGGAACTGTTCTGGCGGCAAGGGGATGCGGAAAGGGGATTCGAGTTCAGCGAGGTGCTGCCCCGCCTGACCCGGCAGGCGCTTTCCTTCATACGGGATCACCGGGAAGCCTACCCGGAACAGCCTTTTTTCCTGTATTTCCCCCTAACCGCCCCCCACCTGCCCTACGTCCCCTGCAAGGAGTTCATTGGAACATCGGAAGCGGGAGCTTACGGGGATTTCGTGAACCAGGTAGACCATACCGTAGGCCTCCTGCTGGAACTGCTGGACAGCCTGAGGATCTCGGACAACACCCTGCTTATCGTCACCAGCGACAACGGTGCCCGCTGGCACCCCGAAGATATAGCCCGGTACGGGCACCGGGCGAATTACGTATTCCGGGGGATGAAAACCGATGCCTGGGAAGGCGGACATCGCGTACCTTTCCTGGTAAGGTGGCCGTACCGCGTTGCGCGGGGCACCGAGAGTGCAAGGCTGGTCTGCCTGAACGACATGATGGCAACCTTCGCGGAACTCAGCGGGCAGGCCCTGGACTGGAATGCGGGCGAGGATTCCTTCAGTTTCCTATCCGCCCTGACCGGCGAGGCACCGGAACGGGAGGAGCGCGATGCCCTGGTCAGCCAGTCCGTTTCGGAAGTCATGGCCATACGGAAGGGCAACTGGAAACTCATACCGGACCGGAGTTCAGGCGGCTGGAGCAGAGCAGAGATCTCTGAGGGTCCCCCCATGCAGCTTTACAACCTGGACGCCGACATCGGCGAGCAGCATAATCTTTATGAGGAAATGCCTGATAAGGTTGAAGAGCTTCAGTCCCTGCTTGAGATCTACCGGAAGGAAGGACGGAGCCGGTTCAAGTAGGCGGGATATCCGTTTCAGACCTGAATTATCCGGGCTTTGTAATTAAATAAAGCCACCCCCGTTTCCGGGGATGGCTGGCCTTCTGGCAAGGAAGGTCGAATGGGATCGGTCCGGGTGGTCCCTTATAATTATCACTCGGACTGCTGCGCGACCGTCCCGTTTGTCACCGGTATTCCTTTCTTCAGGTATACCGAATAGTACAGCACCGCGAATGCCGCCGAGATCCACATTGCGGCAATGAAGACCCCGAAGAAAAGCATTATGAGTCCGGCAATTACGATCGGGATCGCCAGCAATCCCATGCCGAAAATGGTCCACCCGTGGCCCCTTGTCATGGCCCAGCTTGCCTTCAGAGCCTCCAGGGCCTCCATCTTCTCATCGATGATCAGGTAATTCACAAAGGCCAGGCGGCAGGCGAAAATGATGCCCGGAACGATCAGCATTACGATGCCCAAGCCGATGATGATGAACTTCAGGATTCCGGCCAGGACAGCATTCCAGTAATTACGTTCGAACACCGAAAACATGTCCCGGATTTCGATTTTCTCGCGGCGCACCGCCTTCAGGAACACCCAACTGGCGCTCATGCCTATGGGTCCCGCAATAAAAATCCCGTAAGCCATTCCGAATATGGCGATCGGGACCATGTACAATCCGACTTCCCCCCCCCTCCATTGCACTGCGTTGGAGGGCAGCTGGATGACGGCATAGACCAGTGTCACCACGATCAGTTCCACGAAGGTGGCGAAAGCCAAGTTCCATCCCTTGCTGTAGTTATCCCCGGCACGGGTGTTCGATACAAATTGATTGGTTTCGTTTGTTGTTTCCATCTCTGTTCGTATTAATTGGTTTCAACGGGATCAAATGTATGGCCGGCTGCCGGGAAATTTTAGCGACCAAAGTAGGATTTTTAAAAACACTACTTTAGTATGCAAAGGGCCGCCCATGCCGCTTTCCAGGCGATTTGAAATCAATACTTTCGTAGGAGCGTTATTCCGGGAATTTATATAAATTCGTTCCAGAATTCCATGCGGATGAACGAACCCTTACAGATTGTGCTGCTCACAGGCTCCCTGATCACCTGCATCCTATCGATCATGCTCAGCAACCGGCTGGCCCGCAAGTACAGCCTTTCCTATCTCACCTCGTATTTTTACTATCTCATTTTCCTGTTCATTTTCGGGATTTACGGGATCGTGGGGGTGCGTTTGATCCGGATATTCCTGGAAACACATGGGATGGAAACCCGGGCCGTTGATTCCGCGTGCATGTTCATCAGCTTTCTCGGCATCCCATTCCTGATCCTTTCCTGGTACATGTTCATCCGTGTATCCCGCGAAATGGTCAATCTCAGTGTGGGTCCGCTGTTCAACCTGTTTTTCTTCGGGATCCTGTCGCTGGCATTCCTCAGTATAGGGCTGTTACTGATGGAGCGGGACCTGCTGGGGGAAAACAGCCACGAACTCATCCGGGGCATTATGCTGACGGGGTTCTCCGCCCTCACACTGGCGGTCTATGCCTATTCCCTTGTATCGCTTTTTGTTCATGCCGGCAAATTCCTGGACCGCAAGGACCGTTCGAACATCCGCCTGTTCGGCTTGGTATATGCGGTTTTTACCCTGGTGACCATCGTTCTTATAAACCTGTCCGGCCTGGGTATTATATTCGGCTTCGTATTCATTCTCGTACTTCTGGCCATCCACCTGATCCCCATATTTTTCCTCAGCATGTACCTGGACAAGAATTTTGTCGAGCCGGTAGCCCGGGAGGAATTCGACCGGAGCCTGGCAGATTTCGTTGCCCGGTACGAAATATCCCGGAGGGAATGCGAGATCGTGGAGCTGATCTGTAAGGGAAAAAGCAACCAGGATATATCCGATTCCCTTTTCATCTCCCTGCAGACCGTAAATGACCACATCCACCGGATTTACCTAAAAACGGGGGTCAAGAATCGGGTCCAGCTCACCAACCTGATACGGACATTCGCGTGAAATCGGGGCCATCCGTCCTGCCGCAGTTGTTTCCCGGGTTTATGATATTTTATGTAAGTTTATGAGTGATACGGCAAACCAGACAATGGGAAGAAGAATTGCCATCGGGGATATCCACGGTTGCATAAAAACCCTGCAGCAGCTGCTGGAAAAGAAGGTCCAGGCCAGAAAGGCAGACCAGCTTTACTTTGTGGGGGATTATATTGACCGGGGACCGGACAGCAAGGGAGTGCTCGATTATCTGATCGGTATGAAGGAAAAGGGTTACGAAATGGTTTTCATCCGGGGCAACCACGAGGAAATGCTGATCGAGTCTTTTTCGAGCGAAATCCATTTCCAGCCCTGGATTTACAACGGCGGGGGCGCTACCCTTGATTCCTTCGGCCTCAGCCATGAAGAATTTCTGGAACTCCCCGGTGATAAAAAACTTCCGGAGAAATACGTGGAGTTCCTCAGCCACACGACCTATTACGTTGAACTGGATAAGGTCTTCATCGTCCACGCCGGATTCAATTTTCACGATGAGAATCCCTATCACGACCTGGATGCCATGATCTGGAGCCGGAACTTTGATTACGATCGCTACAAGGCAAAGGGAAAGCCGGTCATCCACGGGCACACCCCCGTATCGCTGGATTCCATCCGCCTTACCCTGTTTAACCGGGAACGCCGGCTCGTCAACATTGATGCGGGATGCGTCTACACCGAGTATCCCGAAATGGGGAACCTGGTCGCACTGGACATCGACACCTGGCAATTGTTCGTCCAGCCGAATATTGAAGCCGGGGAATAAATAAATCCCGGGATGCGGTCCCTCCCCGCCATAGGCAGAAATTTTAAAAAAAGGTAAAAAGGGACGTTCTCAATTGTCGAAAACTTGTGGAAAACTCTGATTGCTAAACTGTTA
>CAZNQG010000042.1:0-27239 GCA_964575235.1 uncultured Bacteroides sp. | reverse complement strand
GGGCGAGGTTTACCTATCCTCCCCGGAAGTCGCGGCTGCATCTGCCGTCGCCGGGTTCATTACCTCCCCCGATCTTATCCCGGCAGGCAAGATCGAAGATCATCCCGGGGAAGCGGAGTTCGGAGATGACATCCCGATGGAATTTCCCTCCCGCGTTAAAGGAAAAGAGAAGGCCCCTCCCGCAGCGGAAAAGAAAAAACCGGGTGCAGCAGCCGGATCCAAACCCATTGAATTCAAGGGCAGGGCGTGGTACATCGAACAGGATGACATCGATACGGACATGATCTTCCACAACCGGCACCTTACCGTTACCGATCTGGCGGAGATGGGCAAGTACGCCCTGGGAAACCTTAAGGGATACGAATCCTTCCCCGTGGAGGCCAGGGCCGGTGACATCCTGTTTGCCGGCAGGAATTTCGGGTCCGGCAGTTCCCGGCAGCAGGCTGTGGACTGCTTCGTTTCCCTGGGCATCTCCTGCATCGTAGCCGAATCCTTCGGGGCAATCTACGAGCGGAACGCGATCAACGCTGCCTTCCCGGTCCTCTGTTCAAACGAGATCCGGAAACTGGACCTGATGCACGCGGACCCGGTGGAGGTGAACCTGGAGACCGGCCTTATCCGCAACGCCAGGAACGGCAAAAGCATCAAAGCGATGCCTTTCTCAGAGGTACAGATGGAGATTTACCGGAACGGGGGACTGTTTTGAGCCGGCCGGCAGCATGCTCGCAGGCAGGTGTTAATTAAAGCCGCATAGAAACATGGGAAGAACCTTTGTCGAGAAAATACTGGATGCCCCTCAGGGCAGCATTGTTTTTAAAAAGCCGGACCTGGTCCTTTCTCACGATAATTCAGCCAGCATCCGTAAAACCTTCGGTATGATGAAGGGGGTGAAGCTGGCGGACCCCCGACGGCTGCTGATTGTGCTGGACCATAACGCACCCCCCACCAGCGCCAAGCTGGCCACCGACTACCAGGCCATACGCGATTTTGTCAGGGAACAGGGTGTGGAAAAATTCTACGATGCCGGGAGGGGCATCTGCCACCAGATCATGTCATACCATGCCCGCCCCGGAATGCTGATCGTCGGTTCCGACAGCCATACCTGCACGGCTGGGGCATTCAATGCCCTTGCAGCGGGAATCGACCGGACGGAAACTGCCGGTATCTGGAAGCGCGGGGAGACCTGGTTCAGGGTTCCGGAAAGCATGAAGATCATACTCCAGGGAAAACTGCGGGAAGGGGTCTATGCCAAGGACCTTTCCCTCTGGATCATCGGGCTGATCGGTTCAGACGGAGCCAACTACCGGTCCATAGAATTCCACGGCGATGGTGTATCCACGCTGGACATCTCCGATCGCATGACCCTGGCCAACCTGGCATCCGAGATGGGCGCGAAGAACGCGGTTTTCCCGCCGGACCGTATACTGGACGATTTTTACGGCGGCCGGGCCTCCGGCGGGGTATGGGCCGATGAGAATGCCGGGTATGCGGAAGAAATCGTCATAGACATGGACCGGGTGGTGCCGCTGGTGGCGGCCCCCCACCATGTGGACAACGTAAAAACGGTCGAGGAGGTGGAGGGGGTTGAGGTCCAGCAGGGACTCATAGGCACGTGTACCAACGGCAGGATAGAGGACCTCCGGGTTGCCGCCCGCATACTCGAGGGGAAGCAGCTTGCCCCCGGTTTCCAGCTCCTGGTCATTCCGGCATCCCGGGAGATTTACCTGCAGGCCATCGAGGAGGGACTTATTACGGTTTTCCTTCAGGCGGGGGCGAACGTTCTGAGCGTTTCCTGCGGTCCCTGCCTGGGTACCGGACAGGGGATCCCGGCGGACGGATACACGGTCGTATCGACGGCCAACCGTAACTTCAAGGGCCGGATGGGGAACAAGGAAGCCAGCATCTACCTGGCCTCGCCGGCCACGGTTGCCGCTTCGGCACTGGATGGAAAGATCAAAGCACACCGGGCCTACCCGGGGGAATCCATATCCTTTGCCCGCAGTACCACGAAATCCGTTACCGAGATCCCCGGCGGAGAACTGCGGAGGGTACAGGCTGTGTGGAACTATGCCGATGTGGACAACCTGAGCACCGACCAGATGTTTGCGGGAAACCTGACCTACAATATCCTGAGCTCCGACCCGGAGGCCATCCGCCCGCACCTGCTTGCAGGATTCGACCCTTCCTTTGCCGGTGGGGTAAAGGAAGGGGATGTCATCGTTGCAGGGGACAATTTCGGCTGCGGCAGCTCAAGGGAGCACCCGGCCGTAGGACTCGCACAGGCCGGGATCCGGGCGGTTATTGTAAAATCCGTGAACCGTATCTTCTTCCGTTCCTGCATCAACCAGGGCCTCCCGCTGATCGTTCAGCCGGAGGTCGCAAAAGATTACCGCCCCGGCGACCGGATTGAAGTGGATCTTGTTTCCGGTCGTATCAACCTGAATAACAGGGGATACGCTTTTGCTCCCCTGCCGGAAAAACTCCTGGAGATCATCATGAACCGGGGACTGGTAAACTGGATCCGTGAGGCCTGAGTAAAGCCGCGGAAACATTTCAGTAAAAATCCTTACCTTGATTTTCCGAACCAAGTTCTTATGACCATGGACCGGGAAAGGAGGATCTGCATCGTCGGGGCTGGAGCTATCGGAGGGGTGGTTGCCGGCGTGCTTGCCCGTGAAAAGGCAAATGTGACGCTTGTCACCAAGCATTCCGATCTTGCGGAAAAGATCAGCACCAGCGGGATCGAAGTAAGCGGCCACTGCGGGGATATCAGCATCCGCATACCCTCGGTTGCCAGGCCGGATGAGCTCGAAGGAATTTTCGATTACGTTCTGATCGCGACCAAGGCCGAAGCTTTCGAGTCGGTTGCGCGGGAAATGATCCCCTTCATGAACGCAGGCACCAGGGTGGTTTCCATGCAGAACGGGATCTGCGAGGAGATCCTTGCCGGCGTGGTGGGAGAGGAGCGGACCGTGGGTTGCGTAGTCGGCTGGGGAGGAACCATGTATGTCCCGGGAAAGGTGGAGATGACTTCCGGTGGGGAATTCATCCTGGGAAACTGGAACCGGTCCGTCGATGAGCCTCTTTCGATCCTGGCCGGCCTGCTGGGCAGCATTGCACCGGCACGTACCACGGGCAACATCCTGAGCGAACTCTATTCCAAGCTCATCATCAACGCCTGCATTACCACACTGGGTGCGATCTGCGGCCAGTACCTCGGGGAAATGCTGGCCCAGCGGAAGGTCCGCAACCTGTTCATCGAGGTCATCCGTGAGGCCATACGGGTGGCCGATGCCATGGGGCTCCGGGTGGCTCCCGGGGCAGGGGGGAAGCTCGATTATTATAAATTTCTGGCGCCCGGGCTTCTGTCCGGTTTCAAGCGGCACCTGACCATCCGGGTGATCGGGATGAAATACCGCAGGCTGAAGTCCTCCAGCCTGCAGAGCCTGGAACGGGGCCGCAGGACTGAAGTTGATAACTACAACGGTTATATCTCGGCCAAGGGAAAGGAATTCAATGCGGATACCCCGGTAAACGGCCGGCTGACCGAAATGGTCCGTGAGATCGAGGAAGGGAGGCGCACCATAACACCCGATAACTTCAGGGAAATCAGCCCCGGCTGATGATCGCACGGGCAGCAGGGACCGCTCCAGCCACACCTGGCAGGCGGTACTTGTGCTTCCGTGGATTTTTGTATTTTTGCATGCGGTTTAAGCCCTCGTAGCTCAGCTGGATAGAGCAACGGCCTTCTAAGCCGTAGGTCATGGGTTCGAATCCCGTCGGGGGTACTTTTGGCGAAACGGTTGGCCGTTCTTGCTTTTTATATTTGGCCTTTTCATTAAAGATGCTACCGGATTTTATCTTATCAGTTTAAAATAAGCGGTGGCATATCACTTAATCCTTTTCACAAAATGGAGAATCAGAAAAAAGATAAGGCAATACCAATTAGAGCGTGATATCCTAAAAAAGGCAGTGAGCATTTTCTCCAAGAGAGATGGCAAAATATTCCAATTCATAAAGGATCATAGCTCCATGTTTCCAATTGAGAAGATGTGTAAAACATTGAAAGTCTCCAACCAGGAGAATAATCTCCTTTTTTGCAAGAGAACCGATTTCTATAGCCCCATGTTTCAATCCACACGCCCACGCGGGGCGTGACGTGATTGCACTGGCATTCACCCGCGCGATCGATGTTTCAATCCACACGCCCACGCGGGGCGTGACGTCCTGCGCCAACAGTCCGACAGGGATACTAAGGTTTCAATCCACACGCCCACGCGGGGCGTGACTGTCCTTGACCTCGGTAGTAGCCATCATAAGGGTGTTTCAATCCACACGCCCACGCGGGGCGTGACCAAGTAGTCCCATTTCATGAATTGTTTGTTAATGTTTCAATCCACACGCCCACGCGGGGCGTGACAAAAAGCTGGTACGACCCGTCGAATATCTGGCAGTGTTTCAATCCACACGCCCACGCGGGGCGTGACGCCTCACGGCAGTACGGGCGTGACGTTGACGCTGTTTCAATCCACACGCCCACGCGGGGCGTGACACCACCGACGATGATGCTACGACCGAACCCACCTTGTTTCAATCCACACGCCCACGCGGGGCGTGACATAGCTGGCAGGCATCTTGATATCCACGAAGGTGTTTCAATCCACACGCCCACGCGGGGCGTGACGCGGACCTGGACAGCCTGGCAAAATATTACCAGGTTTCAATCCACACGCCCACGCGGGGCGTGACACCGCGCCGAGCAGACCTCCAAAGGTGCTGCCAAGTTTCAATCCACACGCCCACGCGGGGCGTGACGTCATTATCATCAAGGGTGTATATTACCGTAAAGTTTCAATCCACACGCCCACGCGGGGCGTGACTTACGCATCTCCAGCCATCACTACGTTCGTCCGTGTTTCAATCCACACGCCCACGCGGGGCGTGACTTGCGCTGCCGCAAAACAGCACCGAATTTCAAAAGTTTCAATCCACACGCCCACGCGGGGCGTGACTCGAACTCGGGTTGTAACCGTGGGTTGACGGCTTGTTTCAATCCACACGCCCACGCGGGGCGTGACTGCTGGTCCTCAAACCAATACAAAGATATGTCCTGTTTCAATCCACACGCCCACGCGGGGCGTGACCCCACCATTGATCGAGGGCGAGAGAGGCTTTCAGTTTCAATCCACACGCCCACGCGGGGCGTGACCGCATTGCCCCGGGTATTGACGCCGCCGCTGAGTTTCAATCCACACGCCCACGCGGGGCGTGACATACTGCGCGTAGGTATTGCTTGGCTGAATAATGTTTCAATCCACACGCCCACGCGGGGCGTGACCCAGACCGCCGACAACCTGCTGCGTTTTAGCTACGTTTCAATCCACACGCCCACGCGGGGCGTGACATTGATTTTTTCACAAAAACACGCAAGGGACATGTTTCAATCCACACGCCCACGCGGGGCGTGACATTGATTTTTTCACAAAAACACGCAAGGGACATGTTTCAATCCACACGCCCACGCGGGGCGTGACCTCTGGCATTGAGCTTGCCCCCGTCGCCGTTGTAGTTTCAATCCACACGCCCACGCGGGGCGTGACCGTTCGCCCCGATGTTTGCCAGGTCATTATGGTTGTTTCAATCCACACGCCCACGCGGGGCGTGACCCTCCTTTTTGCCGGGTATCCAGGTCTTACTCAGTTTCAATCCACACGCCCACGCGGGGCGTGACCTTACGCATGACATCGTATTGTTTGTCCAGGTTGTTTCAATCCACACGCCCACGCGGGGCGTGACATAATACGAGTCAAGAGATTTAGAGGTTAATTGTGTTTCAATCCACACGCCCACGCGGGGCGTGACTGAGCCAATCCCAAACATTACACACCCTCCAATGTTTCAATCCACACGCCCACGCGGGGCGTGACCTTAACCGCAAGCATACAGGCGTGGACTATACAAGTTTCAATCCACACGCCCACGCGGGGCGTGACGTCGTCCTCGTAGCCCTTCACACGTTCCTTAATGTTTCAATCCACACGCCCACGCGGGGCGTGACTTTATCCTGCAAGAGATAAGCCGCATCACCGAGGAGTTTCAATCCACACGCCCACGCGGGGCGTGACAGGTTAATGCCTGGCAGCTGGCGGATGCTATAGTGTTTCAATCCACACGCCCACGCGGGGCGTGACATGGTATCCAGCGTACAGTACCCGTAGTGGGTGTTTCAATCCACACGCCCACGCGGGGCGTGACTAAATGTTCCTATTGTTTCATCTGCAAACATTTGTTTCAATCCACACGCCCACGCGGGGCGTGACGATGCCAGCGTGCGCCTCCACAATCTGATGACAGGTTTCAATCCACACGCCCACGCGGGGCGTGACAGGTTTCCCCCATGCTGTAACCGTTATTATAGAGTTTCAATCCACACGCCCACGCGGGGCGTGACCTCAGGTATGGACTCCATACCCGTTAGGAGCTGAGTTTCAATCCACACGCCCACGCGGGGCGTGACCTTGCACAGTCCTACATCATCTGTGTCAAGAATTCGTTTCAATCCACACGCCCACGCGGGGCGTGACTTCATTAGATAGATCCGTTGTCCACGAAGGTAAAGTTTCAATCCACACGCCCACGCGGGGCGTGACGCTAGATATAATGAACTACAGGAAGGAGTAACAAGTTTCAATCCACACGCCCACGCGGGGCGTGACTAACGGTCCTTGCCCCTTCTGTGGGTGTTGCGGTGTTTCAATCCACACGCCCACGCGGGGCGTGACATAAACGAGTCATTTTCCAAGTCCTCGATTATAGTTTCAATCCACACGCCCACGCGGGGCGTGACAAGGCTTCGGCATCCGAGGCTACCGGATTACAAGTTTCAATCCACACGCCCACGCGGGGCGTGACTATTCGATCCTACATGGATTAAAGGGATTGCCAACGTTTCAATCCACACGCCCACGCGGGGCGTGACAACCGGTGGTCGGTTCACAAATATATTCCGGTGGGTTTCAATCCACACGCCCACGCGGGGCGTGACACCTCTACCTGCGTGATGTCCGTATAGCGCGGCAGTTTCAATCCACACGCCCACGCGGGGCGTGACCCAGCTCCTGGTCCTGATGCTCAAATACTCAAAGTTTCAATCCACACGCCCACGCGGGGCGTGACTTCCATCCCTCCCACCCCAAGATCGGTTTAGATAGTTTCAATCCACACGCCCACGCGGGGCGTGACACGGTTTCGCCACTCGACAAGAGGGCGGGGAAAGTTTCAATCCACACGCCCACGCGGGGCGTGACTATACGTGCCTATTTGGATTCACATGGCTCAAAGTTTCAATCCACACGCCCACGCGGGGCGTGACAACACGCACAGGTGTCGAGACGGTGCGGATCTGGTTTCAATCCACACGCCCACGCGGGGCGTGACGATATAGACAAATTAAAGCGCCTCTTGGATCTTGTTTCAATCCACACGCCCACGCGGGGCGTGACGCTATGATCGTCGAAGCACGCGCATACTTCGAGTTTCAATCCACACGCCCACGCGGGGCGTGACAGGCAGGTTTTTTATAAACACCTTCGCGGTTACGTTTCAATCCACACGCCCACGCGGGGCGTGACGCCATGTCCTTTGAGTTTATTCGCCCAATATCCTGTTTCAATCCACACGCCCACGCGGGGCGTGACGCCATGTCCTTTGAGTTTATTCGCCCAATATCCCGTTTCAATCCACACGCCCACGCGGGGCGTGACCTCAATACTTCGCGGTGGGGATTCGGAGAAGGTCGTTTCAATCCACACGCCCACGCGGGGCGTGACAACACGCACAGGTGTCGAGACGGTGCGGATCTGGTTTCAATCCACACGCCCACGCGGGGCGTGACGATATAGACAAATTAAAGCGCCTCTTGGATCTTGTTTCAATCCACACGCCCACGCGGGGCGTGACGGTGAGTCTCCCTATTTTACACTTTCCTAGAATGTTTCAATCCACACGCCCACGCGGGGCGTGACCCAGTACGGGCATCCATCGCAGGTTCTTTACAAGGTTTCAATCCACACGCCCACGCGGGGCGTGACACCGCGACCGCTGACACCCGCAGGGGTGTACTTGTTTCAATCCACACGCCCACGCGGGGCGTGACACCCCTTCGATTCACAACCTTACTATAATGCTATGTTTCAATCCACACGCCCACGCGGGGCGTGACGCTTTATTTCAACATACCCCTTGCGTTTTCTATGTTTCAATCCACACGCCCACGCGGGGCGTGACCTGAGGGCCTTCAAAGCAACTTTATCCGCATTGGGTTTCAATCCACACGCCCACGCGGGGCGTGACAGTATATAGCCTAAAATCTTAATTATTAAGGCTTTGCAGATGGTGTTCCGCGAAATAACAAATCCGATATCTCTTTTGAGTCCTTGAAGGCATTACTCCCTATATAATTCATTCATTTTCAATACTTGCGAGACTCTTTGTAAATTGACAGCAGCATGGGGTTCGCGGAATTAGATAATTAAGGCATCTTCCTCCGGATTATAAGATTCTTTTGCCCCGATATGTTCCACTCTTTTTTTCCAGTTGGTACCCAATATGTAATATCTCAGACTATCTTTTTCTTTATCAATAATTGATGCAAGGCGATGTTTCAGATCAGCAAACTGGGCTGGATCTACAATACATTCGAATACTGAATTTTGGACACGCTGTCCGAAATTTACACATTCTCTAGCTACACGTTGAAGACGTTTCCGGCCAGCTGCATTGATTGTTTGAACATCGTAAGTAACAAGGACCATCATATTCTTATTTATTAATGAATACAGGATAATTATCAATATCTCCACGAATAAATCTCGCTAGCAATAATGCCTGGGCGTATGGTAGCAAACCAACAGGTACTGTCGTATTTAAGAATGGATGTTGCACAGTTTCCTGTTTGCGCTTTTGCCAAGCAGTTAATATTTGTTTACGTGTTTCTTCATTCATTAATACTCCTCCCGTTTCTAAGGTTTTAAATCCTTTGCCATCAACCTGCTTACGGTTGATTATTGAAACAACGAACCTATCGGCAAGGTATGGCCGAAACTCTTCCATCATGTCCAATGCCAAGCTTGGTCTTCCCGGTCTGTCTGTATGGAGAAAACCAACATAAGGATCTAAACCTACACTCTCCAAAGCAGCTCGTACATCGTGGGTTAGTAGCGTATAGACAAATGAGAGTAGACTATTGACATTGTCCAATGGCGGTCTACGGCTGCGGGCTTTCATAAAAAAGTCTTCCTTATTCGCTAGAATCAACTGGTCCAAGACCTTGAAATAAACCAAGGCTGACTCCCCTTCAACTCCCCTTAACACATCTAATGATGCCGCATTGAATGCTTGTTTGATCTTATTACTCAGAACCTGAATGGTTTCTTTAAAAGCTATGATATTTAATGATTCGGCATGATCTCGCAATGCCCTTTGCAGGACAGTTTTGCAGTTGACAAGCTTGCCTGAGATACATACCCTTGCTAACTGAAGCGAAATATTCTTATCATCGGCAAAACGGTACTGTTGACGACGTAATAGAACGTTTCCTGAAACTGCACCGGATAACCTACCCAGAAAATACCCATGCTCTGAGAGAAAGCTCAATGCAATATTACGCTCAGAACATAGTGCCATAAGCTGTGGACTAGCACCCATATAACCGAAACATACAATCCCTTCAATATTATGTATAGGAACCCTGAACCGTTCCTCATTCGCTATTCGGACAACTACATTTTCCCCATCTTTCGCCAGATACGAATCGGGACTGGTAACATACAAAGTATTCAATAACTTTCTCATGACTTTTTATTCTATTTCCAGATTTCGAATAAGGTATTGGGTGACACAGGCTGGTTTCTCAAAATTCTTAGGCATACACAAATCAATCAGTGAACATGATTTACAGTGAGTTTTGTATTCAGCAGGTGGTGTAAAACCTTTATCAAAATAAAAGTGCATAAGCCTTGCATATTCAATCACTTTACTTCGCAGTTCATCATCAAAAATGACATCATGTCTGTGTCGGGTTTCACCGTAGTATAATGATCCCGAAGAAATACTTATGTTATGCATTTCCTCAAGACAGATGGCTTGTGCACAAAGTTGTACTTCGTCTCTTTTATCGGGTTTTGGTTTGCCCCGCTTGTATTCAACAGGTCTAGGGAACCATCTTCCAGTGTGTCCTGTGAGTTTTATTCCTTCATTGCCTACACACTGCAAATACTCAATAATATCTGCTTTGCCATATAGTCCAAGCGAGCGCGAGATAATAGGTACAGATCGGAGAATTATTAAATTTCTTCTACTCGCATTGGCAAACGGGTCATCAACACGCTCATGCAAGTGATGACCTTCGACTGTAAATACATTTTCGATCCATTGCTGCTCAATATGTATTAATGCCCATTGCCTTTTACAAAATGAGATATGCTGGATACCAGAGAGCATCAACAGATCTTCGTCAGCGTAATGAGCCATACCTGCTAGAGCATCTCCAATAATTCAACACCTTGTGGAATTTCAGATAGTTCAGGTATTACTACCTTATAATCCTCAAATTTTCGAGCAGGTTTTGATTTATCCTTTCTTTCAATCTTAATCATATCGAAGAGTTGATAGGCCGGAGCATCACCCAATGCTGTACCATGTTTAAATACAATCAGCTTCCGCGTACTCATCATACCCCTTGCCGCTGAATGATCATGGTCGAACATGTTGATTAACGCATTAAAGAAAAGTTGAAGGTCGGATTCGTTAAAGCCGGTTTGTTCGGCAAGATGAGCAGAAATAAATCCATGGGTACGATAGAGCCCATAAGGAATTGTGAATTTACGACCCATCTCAGAGCCTCCTGTTTCAGCTCTTTCTTCGGTCGTTTTTGCTACTCTGGTTATGCTATGCTCCAAGGCAATCACAGGTTCTATTGAACGGGCAAATGTCAGTTGAATTGGGCCTCTGACTTGCCCTGCATTTGCACCTGTGGTTAATACAGCACCGAAAGTTCGAATATCATAATAGTTATAGCACATGTATAAACGACCTTTATCAATTTCTTTACCTTGTGCATGACCTTCCTTATTTCTTTTTTTCCCGTCTGAAATGTCTGCAGGTTCTTTTGTCAAATCAATGGATAGGGCTTCGTAAGCTTTATCAATATCTTCATTCAGAATGGCTTTCTCTTTCACAAACACATCATATGGTTTTTGATTACCCTTTGTCATTTGTACAAAATTTCTCACTTTACGTTTCAAACATACGTCGGTAATCAAACCCATACCGGTTTCGGCATCAACGCGTGGGAGATTTCCGGCATCGGGATCGCCGTTGGGATTTCCATCTGTTACATCGAACAACAGTACAAAGTCGTATCGGTTCTTAATTAATTCGGACATGGTGTGCTCCTTTCTTATTTAGTTTTTGTTTTCTTTACTGGTAAATAAATCCTGACGCTGATGGTAATAACCAATGGCAAAGCGGCTCTGGTCATCAAGTGAAAGGTGTGAAGGCATACCATTGCTGCTGATACCAGCCATGATTTCCTGCATGAGTTTTTCCAGATTCGTTTTTCTGCCCAAGTTTAATTTGGCAAGATGATGGTTCGATAAAGTGAGCAAACGCCCGAACACCGTAACTGGTGTACTGGACGCAGCACCGTAATAGCGGTCTTTAATGGTGGCATTAATGCCCGGCTGTGCCTCTTCCTGAATTTTCTCAAGGACGGCGAATAGTCGGCCACATAAGTAACCTTGGTTGGTATTTCCTAAATCTAATGACATGTTTATTTGTTTTTCGTTCGTATAATAGATTCTGTTCTTTCTATTAAGATAAGCTTTTAGAATAGCGGCCCGGATACGGTTTATGTGTTGTTCGGCCCGGATACGTCTTATACATTGTTGCTGAAGCGTAACCGGATATGGCGAACCATCGAGGATACATTCTATCATTTGCCCTGCAAGGTTTGGCGCAACGTTATCAATTTTGTATTCAAGGGCAACGTTGGCAAGCAGGTGGAAGAGAGTAAAGTATTTCCTTTCATCTTTTTTACTATGAATAATTTCTAAATCGGCGAAATGTAAGGCAATCTTTTCAGCAAAGTCTTTTTCCTTCCCGGTTTTCCAGAAACGTACCGATATGCGGGCGGCGTTAGGCGCCAAACCAAGAATATAAAAGGCTGTGTCGCCTTTGATATTGAATTTCCCTGAATGAACGGATTCAAATAGAGCTTTTACTTCCTGTGCGTTTCGGTCAGGATCGTCTTTGGGTGGAGCAGTAAAAAAGAAAAGGAAACTATTTTCAAACTCAGATGGTTTTTCTGCCCAAAAAACCACTGTTGAGTCGGCTAGTCTAAACTTATTATTTGAGTTTCTATTTAAAAGTACATTGAGTGCTGTAGTATACGCGTCTTCAGCTTTTTTAGAGATAGGGGCATTTAATCCCTGTTCTTTATAGTAAGAATCGTATCCTGAGCTTTTTTGAAACCCAACCAGTTTAGCTCCACTTTTTCCACCTGAAATAGCTGTGGCCGTGTGAAGAATGGCAATTGGGCCGTGTTCCCCTGTAATTAAGCAAATTCCTTCAGCATTAAAGTTGTCAGTTTCTTCCAGTTCATCTATTTGGCCCGGTTCTAATGTTTCAAGGTTTTTTAAGTCGTCATGCTCAGCCACTATTTTGGTTTCGCCTACAACCCGAAATGAAAGATTGCATCCTGGAATTCTGATACAATCTTTCCAATGCTCATGTATAAAAACTTTTTGAGCCTGATCGCCTTTCTTATAAAACTTATCTACAGCTGTAAATTGAAGGTTACTAGGATGTTTCACTGTAAGTTCTGTAACTAAGGAAATAAAAGTGTTATGTTGCTTTTGTGCATTTGCTTTGGCTTTATCGCTATCATCTTTGGGATGGGCTAAAACATATCCATAGTGGTCCCAAAATACGTTTGAAATTTGATATGCATTTGCGCCAGTTCGTCCTTTGGTTTTTATGACCAGAAACGTTTTGCTTTGTTCCTCTGTGGTTCTTGTATCCTCAAGATTGACAAAATGACCATTCTTATCTATCACAATTATAAATGGTATTTCTTTCCACTCGAATCCCTGTTGAGCAATTTTACTATCAGGATCAGCAGCCTTGCGTTGGTAGTATTCATACAATGCTTGCAGTATCATTTTAGTACCTCCTTGCTTTCCTTAGGCGGAACCATAATTATCCCTTCGACAATCTTTGCCCGGAAAAACATTGCCTTTGGATCCTTTTCATCTGTAAAGTCCATATCGTATAGCATAAATCCCAATTCACGGGTTTCGGAGATGGGTGATTTTTTGTCTTTTGCAGGGTCTTCCACATAACGGAATTGCGCCGAGAATTCCCTGCACCCCAGGTATGGCTGATTGAAACATTGACCTTTACGGGCGCGACGCTCGAATATAGCATTGTATTTACCCGGATTTTCGTTTTTAAGTATCAATTGTTTTTCTTTAGTATCGGTTAGTTCGTCTGGGACGTTGTGTTGATGCGGTTTCCGGTTTTTAGGATTGACAAATTCCAGTTCTGCATACAACCTGTAACGAACATCGCGCAGGAATAGTCCGGCACGCTGCTGTCGGTGTTCTTCAATATAAATATGTTTCGTTTGAGGACTCATAACTTTACCTACTTCGTTTCGTCTTACTGAAATCCATTTAATGGGTTCGAGTACCTCAATTTTGGTTACATTCCATCGGATAGCAGGTTTCCAGAAGATAGCTTCGAAAATAGCCCTCGCCGCCGAAGGAGTTATTACATCATAGCTTACCCGTTCTACCTTCATTTCGGGACGGGTAAAGCAGGCAAAATCGCCCCAAACTTCTATGCAAAACTCTTTGTTGTAGAATTCCATACGGAACCTCCTTTACTGCTTATTGTTATATAATATGTATTTCTTCCAGCCATTCACCGTTACTTATCAACCCGGCTATTGGGTCGTAAAGTTTTTCGTAAGCCTGTACCCAGCAACCATGTACCTGTTCTATCAACCCAGCCTGCTTTATTTCTTCGAAATCACTCAGATTGATTGTAACCGAATAGCGTTGTAGCTTTCGCATAATCCAAGGTTCAGGTCCCTTGCGTTTGAATAACTCTATCAGATCTGCACCTTCCTTGTATTCGACAAGAATACTTTGTCCGCCATTATCATCAATTAGCCTGAAATCGCGTGCTGCTGTAGCAAACTGAAATTTCATTTGCGTTGCATCCTGCCAAAGCAGGCTTTGTATTTTAGGCTTATCAAATTCTGATACTTTGCTGTATAAAAGCGTGAAGTACTGCAAGAACATATCCGGGTCAAGAAAATCCTTTTCTTTGTGCAGGTAAAGTAATTCTTTTAGTGCATCCGCCCCTTTTCGCATCAATCCTGGCGGTGTACTATTGGGTGTGGAGAAAACTTTTGTGAGACCGAGTTTCCCTTCATGGTTTAATTTTCCTTCGCGGTTGCATCGTCCTGCACTCTGGGCAATAGAATCGAGTCCAGCAAGGGCGCGGTATACCACCGGAAAATCAATATCTACTCCTGCTTCAATCAATTGGGTACTGATAACCCTAATAGGTTCACAATTTCTTAATTTGACCTTAACTGTGGCTATTGTATCCATAATATGAGCAGTACACATCATGCGTGAAAGATGGATTGTACCCTCGGGCATCAGGTTATAGAGTTTACGACAGTCTTTACGGGTATTTACGATGCAAAGTACCTGATTGTATTTTTTTAATTCATCCGCTATTTCCTTCCGATCTTTTGATAGGTTGGGATCCTTAGGCATTTGAACCTGAACCCGCTTAAGTTCGTGAGTCAATTGGATACTATCAGAAGCAATTTCCTTTATCTCATCTGGGTTAATTCCTTGAAAGGCGGATTCTCCACTCCCAATAGTTCCAGTTAATGCAGGCTGAGTTGCAGTAGAAAACAATATGGAAACTCCAAAGTGTTCTACCAGACCTTTTAAAATTGTAAGTATTGGGCCTAAGAAATCAGGAGGAAGCATTTGAGCTTCGTCTAAAATAATAATACTGTTTACTAGGTTATGCAATTTGCGGCATCGTGATGTTTTGTTCGCAAAAAGCGATTCGAATAATTGCACATTTGTAGTGACTACAACGGGAGCATCCCAGTTCTCGGTTGCAAGTTTACGCTCTTGTGAATTTGCATCATCATCAATATTACTGTGGTGTTCGATTACATTTATTTCACCAAAAATGTCGCGGTAAACTTGAACAGTTTGGGTAACAATACTGGTATAAGGTATTGCATAAACAATACGGCTTTTATTGTATTTTACTGCATGTTCCAACGCCCAGGCCATTGATGACAGTGTTTTCCCTCCACCGGTAGGAACAGTGATTGAGAAAAAGCCTGGGGTTTTTTCACCTGAACTAATGCATTGCTTGAGAATCTTGGTTCGGATTTGGTTTATATCATTTCGAGTTACTGTTTTCAACAGCACTTCCATATGGTTTTCGAAAAGAACCTTTAAGTCACCAAGTGTATTGTATTTACCGCGTTTTTTAAACGATTTGATGTTCATAAATCGTTCGGTATCCAGAAAATCGGCATCAACCAGGCATGAGAACAGCATCCGGATCCATAAATGCATTTGTTCGGGAGGTAGTGGTTTTCCAGCCGGTAAGTCTAAACTGCCTATATTTTTTTGCTTTTCCGGGATCTTCTTTTTAATACGTTCATAAAATTCCTGCTTGTTCATTCGATTTTGAAGGTCACCTATAATTCCCAATTGGGGATAAAAATTCAATAATCCTGCATGATGCCCTGCAATGCAATAAGCAACTGGGAGCCATTTTTGTGGAAGCATTTCTTTCGCAAAGATTGCACCGGCAGATGTATGGTCAGTTTTTCCTGATTTTTCACCCTCTTCATAGCCTGAGTTGACCTTAATATAATTCTGAAATTCATCTGAATATTTACCCAGATCATGCCATAAACCAAGTAATCGACCCCATTCCTCATTCCGGAATTTTGATGCAAAGAAAGATGCTAGTTGTGCAGTTCCCTCAAGATGTTGATCCATGGATTGGATATGGTATTTATTATCCTCAGATTGTTTGATATGAGCTATAAATTCCATCTTAGGGACTTATTGAATTAGCATCACAAAATCTTAAGCAGTTTTTTCTATGGGGTTAAATCCCAGTTGAACAAAAGTCATCATCATTTTTTTACTTTATTTAAGTATCCCTAACGATTTATGTCTTTTCCAACGGACTTGGTATCAATTTACAAAATTTAACTGAATCGACTGCCCAAGAATTAATTAACTTTCAGGAAATGATAACCCATTTATTTTCGCCAGATCATTGTAAAGTTGGTTTGACAATCGACCCACTGAGAGTGCTTGTTAGGATTAGTTATTTTAGCTAATTCCTCTTGGCTCATATTAAATTTCCTTCGTTGTTTGATAGTGGAAAGTTCGGCTTTGTATTCTGTCAGCATTTTATCCGGAACCTGATAACCCATGGCCCAGACTATTTTACCAACCTTTTATTAAATGTTTGTTGTTTTTTTATTGATTATCTGGTTTTGTCGGTGACATTAAGCCTCTTATTTACCAAATATGTCACCCAATGAGAGCACACATTCACAGGTTTGGTTGTCGAGAAGATTCTGAGTCTTTCTGCAACACCTTCTGAAGGGGGCTCAGGTCATAGCCGCGCTGTCTTGCGCGCTGAAGCAGGTCCCCATAGACGGCCTCGTCCATGACGGGTGTCCGGCTGAGGATCCAGAAGTAGTCGGGGGAGGAGCTGCCGATCATGGCCCAGCGGTAATCCGGGTCCAGTTCCAGGATGTAGTAATCCGCATAGAAAAACAGGAAAAAGGATACTTTCAGCTTCCCGGGCTCCTGCGGATCGGGCATCTTGGCCTTGCCTCTGGCCTTCTTGAGCTTCCCGTCCAGGGCATTCAGGTATCCCTGGTTCAGTACCTCGATCTTCCCGTCGCTGCGCAGGGTGTAGGTGGCGGTCACACCGGCCAGGTTTTTTTCGAAAGAATGCGGGAAGCGGGCGATTTCGTACCAGGTACCCATGTACCTGTTCAGGTCGACTTCGGGGACGGTGCTTGTATCGATCATGTTATCCGGTTTTTTGGACTGGCAGTATACCAGCAGGAGGATGCAGGAAAATAGAATGGCCCTTGTTGCATTTTTCATATTGTACGCACGGTATGGTTAGGATTTGGATCTGGTTCTGGCGCGGCGGCGCAGCCAGACGATGAACCTCCAGATGCCGATCCCTGCGAGCCAGAGGGGCCAGAGTTTCAGGAGGAACAGAAGCACATCGACAAAGCCCTGCCATCCACGGTGAAGGTTTTTGACCAGGCGCTGCCCGAACCGGTCCCGCTCGGTGGGTTCATACTTAAGCTGTTTTTTCTGGTATATGTATATGTTGAGGACGCTGTAGCTGACCCGGCTGTCCAGGAAGCGGAGCCGGCCTTCCTTGGCTTCGATTTCCTGGCGGATCTTGCCCAGGTTTTCCTCGATGGCCAGGATGTCCTTGACCGTGTTCGCCCGGTTCAGCAGTTCCAGGTAACGCTTTTCCACCTGCCTCTCATTCTCGAGCCGGGTCTTAACATCGTAGTATTGCTCGGAGACGTCCCGGGCATTAACGCTCTTGCTCATAATCCGGTCCGGTCCACTCTCGACGGCGGACAGGAAATCGTCAAATTGTTCGGTAGGGATGCGGCAGGTCAGGTTATAGCTGATCCGGTCGCCCTGGTCGTTGAAGTTATCGGATGCCGTATAGCCGTTAAAAACCTTCACCAGGCTGTCGAGTAACCTCCTGGACCCGGTCAGGTCCCCGGATTCCATACTGAGGTGCCCGGTTTTGATGATCTTCTTCTCGAAAACCCGTTCATCGGGCTGTGGGACGGGCGCCGGGGCCGGGTGAGATCCCGATACCGACATTCTCATTTCGGATGAAAGATACGCATCCTCCTCGGCGTCTGACATCACTATCTCATCGGACGTTTCCATTCCGGGACCGTTTTTCTGCCCGCAGGCGCAAGTGATGGCGAGGATACCGATGGCGATCAGAACTCTGTGCATGGGGATGGGCTTTGTTTACTGTTGGGGTGAATGACGAACAAAATTTACTAATTATCCGATTTAAACCCTAATTTTAAGGGTCATTTCAAGACGCCCGATGATGATCGGTTCCGAAGAATTCAGGAAATATGCCCACGAGTTTGTCGACTGGATGGCCGATTACCTCGAAAGCGTGGAAAAGTTACCGGTGAAGTCCCAAGTCAAACCCGGGGAAATCTTCGCCCGTATCCCCGATCGTCCACCAGAGAAAGGCGAATCCATGAGCCGTATTTTCGGGGATTTCCAGCAACTCATCCTGCCGGGGATGACCCACTGGCAGAGTCCCAATTACTTCGCCTACTTTACGGCCAATTCCAGCTACCCTTCCGTTCTGGCCGAGATGCTGACCGCAACCCTTGCGGCCCAGTGCATGGTATGGGAAACCTCGCCGGCAGCGGCAGAACTGGAGGAGAAGATGATGAACTGGCTGAGGGAAATGACCGGGCTTCCGGGGACCTTCGAAGGGGTGATCCAGGATACGGCATCCACGGCCACCCTGGTGGCCCTGCTCACGGCCAGGGAGAAGGCCACCGCTTTCCGCATCAACGAAGAGGGATTCCAGGGAGAACAGGCCTTCAGGGTTTACTGCAGCAGCGAGGCACACTCTTCGATTGAAAAGGCGGTAAAAATGGCCGGGTTCGGAAGGGTGAACCTGGTAAAGGTGGAAGTGGATGAGGCGCTTGCCATCCGGCCGGAAAAATTGGAAGAGGCCGTTGTGCGGGATCTGGAACAGGGGCATCTTCCCCTGTGCGTGGTGGCGGCCATAGGGACCACGGGAACGGTCGCCATCGATCCCCTGGAACGTCTGGCCGGCATTTGCCGCAGGCACCGGATCTGGCTGCACGTGGATGCGGCCTATGCCGGCACCGCCCTGGTGTTGCCCGAGCATAGATGGATGATCCGCGGCATCGAGGATGTGGACAGCTTCGTTTTCAACCCGCATAAATGGATGTTCACCAATTTCGACTGCTCCGCCTATTTCGTAAAGGATACGGAAGCCCTGATCCGGACCTTCGAGATCCTGCCGGAATACCTCAAGACGGGAACAAGGGGACAGGTGAACGATTACCGGGACTGGGGGATACAACTTGGCCGGAGGTTCCGTGCCCTCAAACTATGGTTCGTAATCCGGGACTACGGTGTGGAAGGCATTCGTGAAAAGGTCCGCAGCCATATTTCCTGGGCAGCGGAACTGGCCGATGCAATCCGGCAGGACCCGGATTTCGAGTTGTTTGAGCCGCAGAACCTGGGACTGGTATGCTTCCGTTACCGGCCGCCGGGGGTGGACGCACCGGGGCAACTGAACCATTTGAACGACAGCCTGATGAAAACCCTGAATGCAAGCGGAAAAATCTACCTGACCCATACGCGTGTCGGGGGACTCACCACCCTGAGGATGGCCGTCGGGCAAACCAGCGTTACAAGGGAGCACGTCATGAATGCATGGAAACTCATACGGGAAACAGCGAAAAAGACCTGAATCCCTAAGGTGGATCCAAAATATCGGAGACGGCCGGCATTCGTTTTTCGAAAAACCGGATTAAGCCAATGAAAAAAGAACGATGGACCCTGGAAGATAAAATCGCCCTTGTGACGGGCGGCACCAAGGGCATGGGAAGGGCAATAACCGAATCCCTTGCATCCTGGGGAGCGGAGGTGATCTTTGCCGCCCGCAACCCGGAGGAAATCCATAAAACGGAGAAAGAGCTGATCGACATGGGATACCGGGTGCACGGTACCCTGGCCGATGTCAGCCAGCAGAAAGACAGGAATTCCCTGGTTGGGTACCTGAAAGATGAGTTCCCCCGCCTGGACATCCTGGTTAACAACGTAGGGACCAACATCCGGAATAAAATCCAGGATTATTCCCAGAAGGAAATCCGCCACCTTCTCGACACAAACTTCATTTCTGCCTTCGATCTTTCCAGGCTCTGCCTTCCTTTGCTGAAGTTGTCCGGTGCGGCCAGCGTGGTTTTTAACTCTTCTGTTGCGGGACTGAACCACATCCGGACCGGCAGCCTGTACGGATCCACCAAGGCTGCAATGATCCAGCTGGCCAAGAACCTGGCTGTCGAGTGGGCCGAGTACGGTATCCGGGTGAACGCCGTTGCGCCCTGGTACATCCGTACGCCCATGGTGCAGCACCTGCTGGAGGACGAGGAATTCCTGGAAGACGCGCTCAACCATACACCATTGAGGCGAATAGGGGAGCCTTACGAAGTGGCGGACCTGGTGAGTTTCCTCTGTATGCCGGCCGCTTCCTTCATCACCGGGCAACGCATTGCCGTTGACGGGGGGATGACCGTTAATATGTTTTAAAATGGACTTCAAAAAGATCCGCCTGTTAAGCTTTGATTGCTACGGCACGCTTGTGGACTGGAAAAAAAGCGTACTGGATATCCTGGGTCCGCTGTTCGGGGAATCCGGGATCAGCTTCAGCAGGGAAGAGCTTTTTAAAGCATTCCTGAAAGCGGACCGCAGCATGACCGGGTCACCATACATGCCTTACCGGGAAGTGCTTGGGGACACCCTGCTCCGGATGGCCGACGAATTGAGGGTATCCATCCCGCCGGCTTCCCGGTACATCCTTTCGGAACGATTCGCTGAATGGGTGCCTTTCCCGGATACGGTAACAAGCCTGAAGGATCTGAAAAGGCGATACAGGCTTGGGATCATTTCGAACGTGGACGATGACCTGTTTTCCATCACCAATGCCGTGCTGGACGTTGAGTTTGATTTCATCGTGACCGCCCAGCAGTTGCGGTCCTACAAGCCGGCGAAGGAAAATTTCATACGGGCAGGGGAACGCTTCGGGCTGGAGAAAGAGCAGATCCTGCATGTGGCACAGAGCATCCACCATGACATCCTTCCCAGCAACAGACTGGGATGGAACAACGTATGGGTGAACCGTTACGGGGAGCCCGGACGTACGGACCCACTTGAATTCCCGGACCTGGAAGTGCCCGACCTTCAGAGCCTGGTTCGGATCCTCAGGATGGAGACGGCCTGAACCTCCGGTCCATAAACCGCTTTATAGTTGGATTCCTGCAGGCCTCAATAGGGCGATTACCCTTTCTGTTCATCCAGGAATTTCCGGGCCAGTTTCCGGCTCTTCGGGCTTTCCCCTGCCTCCAGGAGGGACCTGGCATATTCCAGGATCTCATCCCTGCGGCTGATTTCCGGCCATGCTTCCGCAAAGGCTTCAAGTGCGGCCCCCTTTATCAGCTCCTTGTGTTTCTGTTGTTCAATAAAACGGTCGATATCCAGCAGTTTGTCCACGATGGCCGGCATCAGGCCGGGCTTATGCTTCATCAGCCTACCCGAGGCGAGGCAGACGTGGCTGACCACCACCATGCTTCTATGGTTCAGAAGACCATAATACCGCTCGAAGATCTTCTCGAACCTGTACTCCGTATCAACAGCAGCTAGGTCCGCCAGGATATGGATTCCAACCAGCACATGATAGGTATTGGTGCTTTCCATCTGGGTAATGAAGAAATCCCAGTGCGGAAACAGTACACCGGGCCGGGTCTCGGCGATCTGCTTCAGTGCCCGGAAGGAGTTGTACCGGATGGTCTCGTTCTTTTCGGTCAGGTTATGGAGCCCATCCTGTAGGACCTCGCTATGGTTCAGGATCAGGCCCGAAATCAGTTCAATGTCCGGATCCTTTGCCTTAACGGCCTCCCTGAATCTTTGCAGCGGTTTTGTTTCCATGGTAGACTTTTAACAGCGCAGGCCCGGATCCTTCTCCGGGCGTTGCCGTATTTTCGGGGTCATAAAGAAATGTTAAACAATTTATAAATTACAAAAAAATAAGATTATGTTTATGCAGAAATACGATTTTTAGGCCCCTTATGAGACGAATCACCCTTCTTCTGGCCTTTACTGGTTTCTGCCTGCAGATCTTTGCCCAGTACCACGGGGCAGACGGTAGAATCCTTGCAGATACAAGCGATGCCGTTCACCCCTGGAACCACCTGAGGGTCAACAACCTTGAGGACAATTTCCAGTTTGCCATCGTGACCGACCGGACGGGAGGACACCGCCCCGGTGTCTTCGAAGATGCGGTGCGGAAGCTCAATCTTATGCAGCCTGAATTCGTGGTCAGCATAGGAGACCTGATCGAAGGGTATACGATGGACGAGGACCAGATCTACCGGGAATGGGATGAGTTTACCGGGTTCATCGACAGCCTTCAGATGCCCTTTTTCTATGTGCCTGGAAACCACGATTACACCAACGAGGTCATGGCCCGCATCTGGAAGGAAAAGTTCGGCAGGTCATATTATCATTTTGTATACAAGGACGTCCTGTTCCTGTGCCTGAATTCGGAGGAGGCCATGAAGGGATCCGACCTGGGGGGCATCGAAAAACCACAGTTCGAATACGTTAGGTACGTGCTGGAAAACAACCGCAATGTAAAATGGACCCTGGTCTTCATGCACCAGCCCCTCTGGCTTTTCGACAGTACAGGATACTGGAAGGATGTTGAAGCTTTGCTGGAAGAACGGGATTATAACGTATTCGCAGGGCATTACCACCACTATGTTAAATACCGGCGCAACAACAGCAACTATTTCATACTGGCCACAACGGGAGGCATCAGCCAGCTCAGGGGGCCCGTTTTCGGAGAGTTCGACCATATGGTGTGGGTAACCGTGACCGAAAACGGGCCGGTGATCGCCAATTTACTACTCAGCGGGATATGGGACGAGAACGTGGTGACCGAGGAAATTACCGACATGATCAATGCCGACCGGATACAGATTGAGCCGATCTTCGTGGAAAACGGATTCCGGGAAGGGGAATTCAAACTGAAAATCACGAACGATGCCAACGTCCCGATGATAACTATCCTGCGCTTTGGGGAAAGCAGGTACCTGGGTCCCGAGATCATGGAATACCGAAAGGAACTTCCTCCCAATTCGGTTGAAATGCTGGATATCCCGGTGCGTTCGGTTCAGACCAGGAACCTGAAATACATTGAGCCTATTCAGCTTTACGCCTTTTACCGGTACAGGCTGGAAGACGGAAGGGAAATCAGGCTGGATCAGAGTTTCGGCCTGGTACCCGTTCGGAAAAATTTCCTGAACCGCACGAAAGGGAAAATCGAGGTGGATGGTGAGCTTGGCGACTGGCCGGGGCTACCATACCGCGGAGGCAACGGATCGGTGCCCGAGGAAGGCCGAAGCAATTACATGGGCGACTTCGATGCGCACTTTGATTTCAACCTCAGCTACGACGACGAAAACCTCTACCTGGCCATGGCAGTATGGGACGACCGGATCGAGCTGGACCGGAAAAAATCGGTCTGGGCCCAGGATGCGGTGCTGGTCAACATTGACCCGAGACCGGTCCTGATCAGTGCCAACGACCGTACGGATAACAATTACCGGAACGATTACTTCCACCTGTACCTTTCGCCTTCCCTGGTCAGGAACCAGTCCCCCCTTATCGACAAGGAAAACATACTCCCGGAAGGCACCCGCATCGCGACCCGCAAATCCATCGAAGGATTCAACCTCGAGGTGGCCATTCCCATGGAGTACATCCGGGAAATGGGGGGTGAGGACTGGCAAACCATCCGCCTGAACCTGACTTACTTCGACCGGGATGACGATGCTCCGCGCACGGCCATCTGGTGGCAGCCAAACTGGTCATCCTCCTCCAACTACATCGGTTCGGGCATGTTTTTCCGCAACCTCGGGGAATAAGTTAACATCACTCGTGAATTATTCTTAATTTTGGAGTGATTTTAATTTAATCTTAATAAAATTATTCCGGGGCATGGAGATCGTATTCCTGGACAAGAAAACCATCGGGGAAGTCGGCAACTTCAACTTGCTTCACAAGTTGGGTGACGTGCAGGTTCACGAACATACCGAACCGGAAGATGTGGTTTCCCGGGCCTCGGGGAAAGAGGTGATCATTACAAACAAGGTGCGGATCGACCGAAAGATCATGGATGCCCTGCCCGGATTGAAACTCATCTGCGTTGCGGCAACCGGAACCAACAACGTTGACCTTGAACATGCCCGTCATAAGGGGATCGAGGTGAGGAACGTATCCTCCTATTCCACTGAGAGCGTGGCCCAGGCGACTTTTTCCATGCTTCTGCACCTTTTGAACCGGACGACCTATTACGATGCCTATGTTAAATCGGGAGCCTATTCCCGTGGGAAGATATTTACCCATCACGGTCCCCCGTTCTGGGAACTGAGCGGCAAGCGAATGGGGATCGTGGGACTCGGGAACATCGGCCGGAGGGTGGCCAGGATTGCCGAGGGATTCGGGATGGAGGTCGTTTTTTACAGCACTACGGGTAGGAACAACAACATCAATTATAAACGCTTCGATCTGGATACCCTGCTGGGGACCTCGGATGTGGTGTCCGTTCATGCCCCGCTTACCGACCTGACCCGCGACCTGATAACCTATGACAAGATCAAGCTGATGCGGGCCTGCGCCATCCTGCTGAATACCGGGCGCGGGGGGATCATCAACGAGGCCGGGCTCGCAAGGGCGCTGAATGAAAAGCGGATCGCTGCGGCAGGGATAGACGTTATGGAGGAAGAACCCATCCGGCCGGATAATCCGCTGATGAAGGTCATCGATAAGGACAGCATACTGATCACACCTCACGTGGCATGGGCCAGCATGGAATCCCGCTCAAGGCTGGTCGAGGGGATCGCAAGGAACATCGAACAATACAAGCAAGACCAAACTACCGGTTGATCCTTGGTCACCCGACCGTGATAAGGTGATCCTTTTTCCTCGGATCCGGGATTGCTTATCCCGCCCCGCCTTTTCGAGCAATGCCTTGGTGGCCGGGATCCCTGCATGCATTCAGCATTCCCGGGAAAGCCGGCAAGACCGTAATGCCTGCACCGATACCGGCCAGGCTTCGCATGAATTTTCTTTTGCCGTTCTTCATCGCTGCCTGTTTCCGTAGCAGCCCTTGGTGATATTTCACCCGTTTTTTCGGATCATCAGAGTTCCCTCAGTTTGATGTTCCGGAACCAGGTGGCGTGCCCGTGGTCCTGCAGGCAGATGTAACCTTCCCTGGCAACGTTTGCGAAGTCCGGATTGAATTCCGGGAACTTGCTGTTTGCTACCAGTTCATTCCATTCATCCGTCCAGAGATGGTACTCCAGTACCGTTTCCCCGTTCATTTTATGGAACACGGACCCGTCGTAAACGATGATCTCGACGGCGTTCCATTCCATGGGGCCCTTGGCGTTCTGGGGATCCGGAGGTATCAGGTCGTAAACGCTGCCGGCTCTCCGGTTACCGTTCTTGCCTGCTAAATTATCCGGATGGTTTGAGAAATTATCGAGGATCTGAAACTCCGGGGCGGTATACCATATCTTTTTTCCGGGGATTTCCTGTCCCAGGTAGAATATACCCGAATTTCCACCCTCCTCGATCATCCATTCCAGTTTCAGGTGGAAGTTCCTGAACTTCCGGTCATAGAGGATATCGCCGCCCGCGCCGGCTTCACCCGTTCCCGAATGCAGGCATTTGAGGGTACCGTCCTCTACCACCCAGCCCGAATCCGGGAAGGCTGGTAAATTATATCCCCTCCATCCTTGGGTGGTTTCTCCGTCGAAAAGGAGTATCCAGCCCTCATCGATCTCGGCCTGGGTCAACCGGTTTATGGCAACGGCCTCCTCCGCCGGGCCTTCCTTCCCCTTATCCCCGGCATCACCCGCTAAACTGGATTTGCAGTTGAGGAGCACCATACTCCCGGCCACCATCATGGCCAGGAATACGATCATGATTCTGTGCGTTCTCATGTGGATTGTAGTTTTAGATTTTAGCGATGTTTAAAAATACATAAGCACCTTGCATTTTGCAAATCACAGAACTTATATATTTTTATTCCGTGGTATATGAAAAACTTTTAAACGGAATCGACGGCGGAAGGGGGCTTGACGTGGGTTGCGGCTCGGGACAGTTCACCGGGGTCCTGGCCGGCTCCCTGAACTCCTTTACTTCCATAACCGGCGTGGATGTAGATGAAGCCTTCCTGGCCTCGGCCAGGAAGGAATTCCCCGGTGAGAACTTTACATTCATCGCGGCGGATTCCAGGCATCTCCCTTTTGAAGACGGGAGCTTTGACCTGGTTGCCATCTCGAAAGCGCTTCACCATGTGGAGGATCCGCTGGCAACCCTGGAGGAAATGAAAAGGGTATTGAGTAGCGGCGGATATTTCCTGTTAAGTGAAATGCACCGGGACGGACTTACAGAATCACAGGAATCCCATATGCTCTATCATCATCTTCGATCTGAGATCGACCGTCTCCTTGGGATCAGCCATAACCATACCTTTCACCGGGAAGACCTGATCCGGATGGGGACCGCACTTGATTTAAGCGAAAAGGTTATCCTGGAATACAGTCCCGAGCAATCCTATGCAATGGACCCGGAAAACATAGCGCAGTTCTGCCGGAAGATGGACGGGTGGCTCGGGCGACTCACAGAAGGCCCGGAAAAGGCTGTACTGGCAGAAAGAGTGGAAGACCTGAAAAACCGGTTCCGGGAGTGCGGTTTTTCACGTGCGCCCCAGCTGATTATCCTGGGCAGGAAATAACTCATGATGCCCACGGGATTATCAGGCTGTGTTTTGGTATATATCCGGCCGGATTTCGTAACTTTCATTAAAATTATACGAAACCGTCATGAAAGCCGTCAGCATCATTTCCATCGTCTACGGGGCCCTTGGACTCATCTGGGCCTCCATCGTTACCGTAGTGATCCGGGTGCAGGCAGCCTTTTTGGAGAATTTTCCATGGCCGCCGGAAACCTATGAATTTGTGGATATGCCCTCCCTTCTGGACAGCGTTTACGATGTCATCGGCACGCTGTTCCCCTTTGTATTCCTGATCGCAATACTCTACATCATTTCGGGGATACTGCACCTGGCGGAAAAACCTTCCTTCAAGAATCTGGCCTATGCCGCCGCCATCCTCAACATCATATGGTATCTGGCCTTCATGGTACTCATCCAGGTTGAACTGGTGCCGGTCCTGAATTCCATGGAGATCTTCCCCAAGA
>CAZNQG010000041.1:0-27648 GCA_964575235.1 uncultured Bacteroides sp. | reverse complement strand
CCTCCAGAGATATCATTTACGGACAGCACCAACATATCATGTTTTGGATATTCGGATGGTTCGGCAACCGTCACCCCTGCACTGGGTACTCCACCCTATCATTACCAGTGGGATGATCCGGGAAATACCACCGGTTCAACCGCAACAATACTGGCATCAAACATTTATTACCATGTAACGGTAACAGATAGTCTCGGATGGTCCGTCACAGACAGCATCGTATTATCTGAGCCCTTGCCATTAATTTCATGGATTACCGACAGTACCAATATCTCCTGTTTCGGGTATTCCGATGGTATAGCCACCACTACCCCATCAGGAGGTACGGCTCCCTACATCTATACGTGGGATGATCTGGACGGAACAACAGATTCGACTGCCACTGGTTTATTGGCCAACCAGTATTATCATGTCACTATCACGGATGCGAATGGATGTACTGACACTGATAGTGTGATCCTTTCTCAACCTGCTAAACTCTTGTCCTCAGTCACCGATAGCTCAAACATTTCATGCCATGATTATTATGATGGATCTGCTACCATAACGCCGACTGGTGGAACCCGGCCATATTTTTGTTTGTGGGATGACCCGGCGGCAACGACGGATTCACTTGTGACCGGTTTATCATCCAATAAATATTATCACGTTGCCATCAACGATGCCAACGGTTGTTCCATTTTGGACAGCGTCATCCTTTCACAACCCGATCCTTTGATAACGGAAATAACCGACAGTACAAATATTTCCTGTTACGGTGAATCGGATGGTACAGCATTAGTGACAACATCGGGAGGGACAAAGCCTTATTCCTATTCGTGGGATAATACGGATAAATCAACAGATTCCCTTGCAAGCGGTCTGGCCGCAGAAATTAACTATCATGTTACTGTTTCGGATGCTAAATCCTGTCCTCCGGTTACGGATAGTGTAATTCTTGCGCAGCCACCGACTCTAAAAACTACTATAACTGACAGTACCAATATTTCCTGTTATGGTTATTCTGACGGTACGGCAACAGCCACACCATCGGGAGGAACACCGCCCTATTTGTATTATTGGGATGATCCTGTTAATACTGCAGATTCAACAGTATCAGGATTATCAGCAAATATTTACTATCATGTGAATGTAACGGATGCCCATAATTGTTCCTTAACAGACAGTATCCTTTTATTTCAACCTGATCAGTTGAAAATAAATCCCAACTATTCTGATATAATCTGTCTCAATACTAGTAATGGATATATCAGCACTAACCTCTCAGGCGGGACTCCACCATATGATTATACCTGGTCAAATGGTGCTTCTTCTCAGATGCTTTCCGATCTTGAAGCTGGAGATTACAGTGTAAAGGTAAACGACAGCCATGGATGCAAAGATTCAGCGGAAATTACCATCCAAAGTGCAGTTCCCTATGGGGAAGAAAAAATATGTATCGTTACTGTCGATATGCTGACCGGGCAGAATATGGTTGTCTGGGGAAAAACCCCGGATAAAGGGATTCGGGAATACAATATTTACAGGGAAGATGAACGGATTGGCAGGGTTCCATTCGACGATCTAAGTATCTTTACAGACACCGTGGCAAACCCGGAAACACGTCCCTTCCTTTATTATATTTCAGTTGTCGATACCTGTGGGAATGAATCGGAGAAAAGCCCCTATCACAAACCTCTCTTTCTGCAATTTGTCAGTTCCCAAGATGGAGTAAATCTCAGGTGGAGCATGTATGTCAACCAGGAGGGGGGATCAACTTTTGACAATTATACAATTTACCGGGGGAGTGATTCTTTGAGCCTGGTCCCGCTTGCGGAAAAGATACCTGTAGAAGTGGATGTGTATACTGACCAGGATCCTTCAGCACTGGAAAGAAAATATTTTTACCGGGTAGCCGGCGTTTTATCGGAGCCTTGCTATCCCACGGGATCAAAGAAAGCCGGTACGGATACCTGTTATTATTCATTCTCCAACATGGATGATAACAAGGTTGTGGACCCGGGCGACACTACCGGTACAAACATCTATTCACTGCCCCCCCGTGACATTATAATATTTCCAAATCCGTTTTCAGACTACACCACGATTAGATTTCCCAATGACCATCGGGCTGAATACAGGATAATCCTCTATGATATGATGGGTAAAATCGTATGGATGAAAGTAGGTGTATGTGAGGATAGTATCCAGATTCAACGGGGGCAACTGAAGCCTGGTTATTACCGGATTGAGTTAGTCGGGCAAAGCTTATTCAGGGGCACCCTGGTGGTTGAATAATTCTCTCCACCTTATTACGGTCGGATTGACCGGATCTTGATGTATGCCCTTTTTCCCCGCCTGCACCCGGAATTTCAACCTGATTCGCATCCTCAAATCCAGTTTCCGGCCTGGGTGGCTAGAACTTAAGCCTGATCTGGCAGACCAGGTCCTGTTTGTGATGGCTGTTGATCTCGTTCAGGCCGCTTGAGATGCTCTCGCGGTCCGGGTACCAGGTGAGGGCATATTTCAGCCAGAGGTCCAGGTGGCGGCCGATCTGCCAGCGCGCGTTCAGGTAGGTGCGGATGCCGCGCCCGTAAAAATAAGGGATGGAAAAGGCGTAGAGGACGTCGTGCTCGTAAGTGTAGATCCGGGAAGCGTAGCTTTCGGTGTCGAACATGGCGTAGCGGATACTGAAGCTCAGGGGGAGGTCGGAAGGCCTGTACAGGACGTCGTGGTAAGCCAGCCAGCCGCTTTCTGCTGTCTCCTTCCGGTAATGCGATACCTCCACGCGGTCCTGGAAGGTGATCGAGGGACTCGCCCGGTAGGAGATGTGGAAGCGGAGCTGGCTTCCGCGGGGGACCGGCATACCGGGCACCGGCGGGTTGTCCCCGTTCACATTTCCCGGTTTTTTCTTGAAACGGAACCGCAGGTACCCGCTCAGGCGGTCCCGGTCGGCGTAATCGGCCTGGAGGTGGTAATCGAACCCCGAGTGATCGCTGGCAAACAGTTTGGCAAGGTAGGGGAAGCGGTAGGCGTCCAGGTAGCCCGTCAGCCTCCAGTGGGGAAAGGGGCGGATCTCCAGGCCCATATAAATCCCGTTCTCGTTCGAGTTTATGTAATTTTCGCGGAAGGCGTTTCCGTACAGGGCGGTGAACCCGGAGCCCAGGTAGCGGTACAGCACGGACATGGAAACCCTGGGATGAAGCTCGAAGCTGGCCCCGTTCAACATCGCCTGATGCTCAAACCACGGGCCGGTACCTGAATTCATGCTCGAGGAAAATTCACCGAAGAGGCTCACCCGTTTGAGGACCAGGAGGTAGTCCACCCCGATGTTCGAGTTTATGTTCCCGTTCAGGATTGGTATGGGACTGCCCCCCCAGAGCCTTTCGTAATCCTTATCGAAGGAATAGCGAAGGAAGCTCGCGCCGATTCTTAACTGACCTCGGCTCCAGGAGATGTTCCCGCCGGCGACCGTTTCACGGACGGCATCCTTGTCCTCGAATTCGCCGGGAGTGCGGTGGTAACCGGTCCGCTGGAAGGAGCTGAAGGCATAATACTCATCCAGTGTATCGGTGAGAATGTTGGCGTCGATCCGCTTTTGCGAAACAAAGCCGGTAAAATCGAAATTGCCGAATCCAAGGGTGGCCGAAAGTCCCCGCATAAAACGATTCTCATCGACCGAAGTGTACGGGGCCAGAACGCTCCCCTTTTTCCGGAGGTTCAGGATTTCGGGCGACTTGCCGAAGGCCAGTCCCGACCAGAGGCTGAGTCCCTGTCCCGCCCGGACCTGGTAATTTCCCGCCACGATCCGCTTGAACTTCCAGATATTATTGGCCTGGTAGTAGGCGGAATTGAAATCGAATCCCTGCCGGTTTTCCCCGCTGAAGAAGGGTTCCCCCGGGTCCTTATCGCCGTTGTACCCTATCGAAATCTTGTCGCCCCATCGGTACCGGTACCGGGTGGTGATCCTCAGGCGGTTTCCCAGGTAGCGTGCATTGGGATTCGCCGCGAGTGCCGAATCGGTGATGGGGGAGTAGCCTTCCTGTTCCTCCAGCACAGCTCCTGCCCGCACCATGAGCTGGTGGGAACTTTTGCGGGATTTCGGGGCGGGGGACCTGCCCGGGGGTTCCAGGGTAACCAGGGGTTGCAGGGTGCGGGCCAGGGCTTCGTCAAACCCATATACCAGGGGAAGCTCGTAGACGCTCAGCAGGGGTCCGTTCTCGCGTATGTATTCCTGCAGGCTGAGGATCTGGAAATCGGTCAGCAGGTGGAGCCTTTCCAGCTCTTCACGGCTGGCCGTATTCAGGTTGAGGGGCTCCTCCAGGTAAGCGTAGAAATCGGCGAACAGGGTGTGGTAATCCAGTTCCTCCTCGGATTCACGGGCGATTTTCTCGATCAGGTCCTCGACCACCACGGAACGGGTCGAATAGGGTTCCTGGGAACGGAGGGGCTGAATGCTCAGGGCGAACAGGATTGCAGAGGCTAATGCAGCAATGCCCGGGAACCGGGAGTCAGCTCCGGTGGTTTTGCCTGAGGCGGCAACACCGGCTGTTTTTTTATCTGAAAACATACCGGAGCGACAGGTACGGCGTATAGCCGGCGATCGCCTGGAACGAGAAGGCGAGGTCCGCCCGGAAGTGCCGCATATGGATACCCAAACCGAAAGCATGCTGGACATATTCCTGAACACTGATGCCGGTCCTGACATAAATATACTCATTTGCCGTCACTTCCAGTCCCACCCTGTAGCAGGCCCCGGCAAGGTCCAGGTCCTTCTCGGTCTCCACCCCGAGAAGCAGGTTTTCCCCGAAGCGGTATACCATGCCCAGGCGCAGGATCACAGGAATGTGCTCCTCCCGGAGCTTAGGCAGGCTCGAAGCAGTCGGGTTGAACACATGAAATCCGACCGTGAGCCTTTCCACAGGCTCCGCCAGGATGCCGGCCTCGATCGCCACCGTTCCGCTGGAGCCCAGTTCCTCATCGATGAAGGTGTTCAGGTAGTCGATCTGAAGTCCCACGGCAAAACGTTCGTGAAACGCCCTTCCGAGCGCCAGCCCGATCTTGTTTTCATGGTATTTCGGATAGCCGAAGTGCGACCAGGATAAACCGAAAGTCCCCGTCGAGGTGGGCAGGGTGATCCCGATGCAGCTCAGGCCGAACTCCGGCACCAGGTATCGGTTCTCATGGTGGATGCCAACGGAAAAATGAGAATGGAATCCCAATCCCGCCTGGTTATGCCAGATCGACCAGAACCCCGGGTGCATAACACCCACCCCGCCCATGGCCGCTGAACGGGCCCCGGCCGGGTAGTTGTCGTTCGATGCCCGGGCCGGCATGCACAAAAGAAATACCGTCAGGAAAATGATCCGGGATCGTGCGGGGAGGTATGTTATTTCCTGGATCATGTTCCACGGGATGGACCCTAATTGGTCTTGAATTTATACTTGACCTTCTTGAGCTCCTCGTTTGCCTTTACGATCCTGGATTCCAGTCCCGCCTTGTAATCTTCAACCTTTTTTACGATTTCCGCATCCCCGGTTCCAAGGATCTGGACTGCCAGGATGCCGGCATTCTGTGCCCCGTCAAGCCCCACCGTGGCCACGGGGATGCCGGGGGGCATCTGCACGATCGACAGCAGGGAGTCCCATCCGTCGATGCTGATGGATGCCTTGATGGGGACCCCGATTACCGGTACGGGGGTCAGGGCGGCAATCACCCCGGGCAGGTGCGCGGCTCCCCCGGCGCCGGCAATGATGACCCGGATACCGCGCCCGTAGGCCTGCTTCGCAAAATCCATGGCCTGTTTCGGGGTGCGGTGTGCCGATAGCGCATTGATCTCGAAGGGAATCCCGAAATCATCCAGTACGGCGGCTGCCTTTTCCATAACGGGCAGGTCCGAGGTGCTGCCCATGATAATGCTGACTTTTGGGTTCATGGCAAGGAACGGATTGTCGTTGGTTAATGCACAAATCTACAAAATCTCTGCCTGTAACAAGGAAAATCTTAACCGGGCTGCCAGGGAATGAAGGGGATTTAATACAGCCGCCTCTAAAATACCGGCACCTCCGGCATTGTCAAAACGCCGTTACATAGCTTCGCGATGTCAGACGGCTTTTTTAACAATGCCTCCGGTAATGCGCCGGTATTTTGCAGCGGCGTATTAAGATCCCCTGAATGACCGGACCAGAATTGCCCGGTTAAGATTCCCGTGTTACATCGGAGATTCTTTGTAAATTCGCTGAAACCTTTTAACAACAACCCGCCCCATGGCCATCCAGAAAGTACACGATAAGGAATTCGAGGTCTACATCACCAACGGTGAAATCCGAAAAGTCATTTCGGATATGGCCGTCAGGATCAACCGGGAACTGGCCGGCAGGGATGTGATCTTCCTGGGCATCCTCAACGGGGCCTTCATGTTTGCCTCGGACCTGTTCCGGGAGATCACGCTGGACTGCCAGATCACCTTTTTAAAGCTCGCATCCTATGCCGGCACCTCAAGCACCGGAACGGTACAGCGGCTGATCGGGATCAACGAGGACATTTACGGCAAAACCGTGGTGATCCTGGAGGACATTGTGGATACCGGGGTGACGATCGACAACATCATCAAGCAGCTGAAGGGTTACGAACCGGCCGAGATCAGGGTAGCCACCATGCTGTTCAAGCCCGCAGCCTACACCAAGGACCTTAAGCTCGATTGGGTGGGGATCGAGATCCCGAACGATTTCGTTCTCGGATACGGGCTCGATTACCAGGGATACGGGAGGAACCTGGCCGACCTGTACCGGGTTGTCGGGGACTGAAAGCCGATTTGCCTATATTTGCAGTTATCAGAAACGATCATAATCGAACAGGAATATGCTGAACATTGTATTATTCGGTCCACCGGGCTCCGGCAAAGGAACCCAGTCCGAAAGGATCATTGAAAAATACGGCCTGACCCATCTTTCGACCGGAGACATGCTGCGGGCCGAGCTGGCCGCGGAAACGGAACTGGGACTCCGGGCCCGGAGCATCATGGAAAAGGGGGAACTGGTACCCGACGAAATCATCATCGGGATGATCCGCAGCCGGATCGAAGGCGAATCGGGTGCAAAGGGATTTATCTTCGATGGCTTTCCGAGGACCGTCGCCCAGGCGGAAGCGCTTGACGGGATGCTTGAGGAACTGGGCATGAAGATCGACATCATGCTGGGCCTCGAGGTGGACAGGCAGGAACTGATCAACCGCCTGCTGAAGAGGGGGACAGAACAGGGCCGGTCGGACGACAACCTGGAAACCATAGAGAACCGGATCCGCGTCTACGAGGAGCAGACCTTTCCCGTAATGAAGTACTACCAGGGACAGGGTAAATACCGGGGCGTCAACGGCGTGGGAAGCATCGAAGAGATCTTCGGGCGGCTGGTCGAAAGGATCGAATCGGTCTGACCGGACCATGCCCGGAACGCAAACGGTGCCGGCGGTTTCCCGAATCCCTGATATCCAGAACCACAGCGGATGGCTGAATCCAACTTCATAGATTACGTAAAGATCTTCTGCAGGTCCGGCAAGGGGGGTGCGGGTTCGGCGCATCTCCACAGGGACCGGTACACCCGCAAGGGAGGGCCGGACGGGGGAGACGGCGGCCGGGGAGGGCATATATACCTGAAGGGGAACAGGCAGCTCTGGACCCTCCTCCACCTGAAATACCGCAAGCACGTTTTTGCAGGCAACGGGGAGAAAGGGGGGTCGGCCCTGAAGACGGGTGCTGACGGCGAGGACATCGTCCTGGAGGTTCCTCTCGGAACGGTTGCCCGGGACGCTGAAAACAACAAGATCCTGTTCGAGATCACTTCCGACGGGGAGCAGAAAATCCTGAGGCCGGGGGGGAAAGGAGGACTCGGCAACGATCATTTCAAATCCCCCACGAACCAGACACCACGGTACGCACAGCCCGGCGAACCCGGCCAGGAGGGATGGAACATTTTGGAACTGAAAATACTGGCCGATGTGGGACTGGTGGGCTTCCCCAACGCGGGGAAATCAACCCTCCTTTCGGTCGTTTCCGCCGCAAAACCCAGGATCGCCGATTATCCTTTCACAACCCTGGCGCCGAACCTGGGAATCGTGGAATACCGGGAACACCGGTCCTTCGTCATGGCCGACATTCCCGGGATCATCGAAGGGGCCAGTGAGGGGAAGGGCCTGGGAATAAGGTTCCTCAGGCATATCGAACGCAATTCCATCCTGCTTTTCCTGGTACCCGCCGACAGCGACGACCTCCGGCATGAATACAACGTGCTACTGGATGAACTGATAAAATACAACCCGGAACTGCTCGACAAGCAGAGGATTATGGCCATATCCAAGGCAGACCTGCTCGATGACGAACTCAGGGAAGAAATCCGTGAAGATCTGCCGGAGGTGCCCTGGCAATTCATTTCATCGGTAAGCGGCGAAGGGATCGCTTCCCTCAAGGACCGGATCTGGAAAACATTGAACGAATAGGAATGCTCGATACACTGAACAACTGGGATACACAGCTTTTACTGTTTCTCAACGGGTTGCACAGCCCTTTCTGGGATTCCGTCATGTGGTGGGTGAGCGTAAAAACCAACTGGATCCCCCTGTATGTTCTTATTCTGGGTTACCTGGGATGGACCTACCGCTGGAAAGCCCTGTGGATCCTGCTGGCCACCGTCCTCCTGGTGGCGATGAGCGACCAGGCCTGCGTGCACCTTTTCAAGGAGGTCTTCCAGAGGCTCAGGCCCTGCCACCAGCCCCAGCTTGCGGGACTGGTACACCTCGTGAACGATTATTGCGGAGGGCCGTACGGATTTGTATCGAACCACGCTTCCAACCATTTTGCGGTCGGGTTTTTCACAGCGCTCTGGATACGCAAACGATGGTACTGGATAGGCATCATGCTCTGGGCCGGTCTGATCGCCTACAGCCGGGTCTACCTGGGAGTTCATTACCCGGGAGATATCCTGGGAGGCGCGCTCCTCGGCATCCTGCTTGCTTGGGGCGTGTACCAGATCATGATCCACATAAGGGCACTCAAGCTAAACGAATGACCATGCAGATCCTGGATTCTCCATCGGACGATCCCCGCTTCAACATGGCGGCGGAGGAATACCTGATGAAGGAAACCGCAGGTGATTATGCGTTTTTTTACGTAAACAGTCCTTCCGTCATCATCGGCAAGCACCAGAACGCATGGGCGGAAATCAACCCGGCATGGATGAGGCGCAACGGGATCCCGGTGATCCGCCGGATCTCCGGGGGAGGCGCGGTCTGGCACGACCGGGGCAACCTGAACTTCTCCTTCATCCTGACCGGGGAGGAGGGAAAGCTTGTGAACTTCAGGCAGTATGCCTCGCCGGTTCTGGAATTCCTTCAGGAACTCGGCATCCCGGCAGAGTTCGGGAAAAGGAACGAGATGCTGGTCGGGGGATTAAAAATTTCCGGGAACGCAGAACACGTTCACCGGAAAAGGGTGCTCCACCACGGCACGCTGCTCTTCTCTTCCGACCTGGATATGCTGAGGCAGGCCCTGGATGCACCATCGTGCCGTTATCGTGACAGGGCGGTGCAGAGCGTGCCAGGCAGTACTGCCAACATACGGGATTTCCTGGAATACCCGGTGGACATTTCAGAGTTCCGGGACCGGCTGCTGAGGCACATGCTGAAGGAATTCGGGGGTTCACGGTTGCATACCCTGAACCGGGCGGACCGGGCCCGGATCGCAGAGCTGGTGAGGGAAAAATACAGCCTCTGGGAATGGAACATAGGGTATTCCCCGAAGTACACTTTCGAAAATGCATTCGAGGTCGGGGACCTGAGCCTGACGGTTGCGCTCGAAGTTGAAAGGGGAATCATCCGGACCTGCCGGCTGGATGCGGCGGACCCGGGAAAACCGGGATCGGACGGCATCCTGCAAGGGGCACCTGATACCATCAACCTGGCCCGGGATCTCGCCGGAAAGCCGCACGACCCGGAGGGCTTGCGTACGGTAATCTCTTCGGCCGGTCTTGTAAAACCGGAATGGATTGATAATTTTGTCGAGGGTCTTTTCTAGGAATTTTCCTCCGCCATGAGAAAAGCCGGCTTGGTCATATACTCCTCCCTGCTGTGGACCTTCTTCCTGGTCAGCTCCATCGCACTGTTTTCAATCGCATCCTTGATCTGGCTGCTAACCCGGTGGTTCGACCGCCGGCTGGTCTTGCTCCACCTGTGGTCCTGCTTCTGGGGTTCCTGGTACATCTGGTTCAACCCCCTATGGAGGGTGCGGGTTAAAGGGCGAAAAAAAATTCCATGGAGGCGCCCCTGCATCCTGGTATCCAACCACCAGTCCATGCTCGACATCCTGGTGCTATACCAGCTCTTTGTACCATATAAATGGGTGTCCAAAAAGGAGAACTTCCGCATTCCCATCATTGGATGGCTGATGCGCCTGAACGATTACCTGGAGATCGAGCGGGGACAAAAGGAAAGCATGGTCAGGCTGATGGATAAAACCAGCGCTTTCATCCAGCAGGGCAACTCGATCATGATCTTCCCCGAAGGCACCCGCTATCCCGGGGACACGCTCGGTCCCTTCAAGGAAGGCGCCTTCCGGATGGCCCTCGACAACCGGGTGGACATCATCCCCATTCTGCTGTCAGGGACCGCGAATGCCCTTCCGAAAAAAGGAGCCATCCTGACCGGATTTGCCCGCATATGCGTCAGGGTGCTGGATCCCATGCCATACGGCAGCTTCGAGGGGAAACCCGTGCGCGAATTGATGAACGGGGTGCGGGACCTGATGGCCGGGGAATACGAGAAACTGAAAACCACCGGGAAACCCAAACCGTTGGAGCGATGAACACAACCCCGGGCACCTAACCGAGATGCTGGTCAGAGCGATCCGCCTCTGACGATTCCACGTTGATAAAAATTCGATATACCTGACTGCCAGCCGCATTCAGACGGGCTTTTTGTTAATTCCACTGTTGAAAAAGAAATTACAGAGCCAGGCAGCTTTTATCTATATTTGTGCAGACTGGAAGAGCTATGTCTGCGCAGTATACAGAAGAATCCATAAAGACTCTGGACTGGAGGGAGCACATCCGGCGCAGGCCGGGTATGTACATCGGGAAGCTGGGGGACGGCTCCTCGCGTGACGACGGGATCTACATTCTGCTGAAGGAAGTGCTTGATAATTCGGTGGATGAATTCATGATGGGCTTTGGCAAAACCATCGAGATAGAGATCCACGAAAAGCGGATCAGCGTAAGGGATTATGGGAGGGGTATCCCGCTGGGTAAGATGGTAGATGCAGCTTCCAGGATGAATACGGGGGCCAAGTACGATTCAAAGGTTTTTAAAAAGAGTGTGGGACTGAACGGTGTCGGGATCAAGGCGGTGAACGCCCTTTCTTCGAGCTTCGAGATCCAGAGCATACGGGACGGCAGGATGAAGGCGGCCGAGTTTGCCTGCGGGGAACTCGTGGAGGAAGCCGGGGAATCGAAGACCGAACTGGCCAACGGCACGATCGTCTCCTGGGTGCCGGACAAGGAGCTTTTCGGGAATTTCCATTACATCCTGGAGTACATCGAGGGACTGGTAAGAAATTATACCTACCTGAATTCCGGGCTTACCATCATCCTGAACGGGGAAAAGTACCAGTCCAAGAACGGCTTGCTTGACCTGCTGAACGAGAACATGGACAGCGAGGGATTGTATCCGAGCATCCACCTGCTGAACCACGATGTTGAACTGGCCATGACCCACGGCAATCAGTATACGGACGAATACTTCAGCTTCGTAAACGGGCAGCACACCGCACAGGGTGGCACACACCTGACCGCCTTTAAGGAAGGTCTGGTAAAGACCATCCGGGAATTCTACAAGAAAGACTTTGACCCGGCCGACATAAGGCAGTCCCTCATCATCGCCCTGAGCATAAAGGTAGAGGAGCCTGTGTTCGAGTCCCAGACCAAAACCAAGCTCGGATCCAGGGATATGGGTCCCCAGGGCCCCAGCGTAAGGAACTTTATCCACGATTTCCTGAAGAAGCATCTGGACGATTACCTTCACAAGCAACCGGAAACAGCGGATATCATCCTTAAAAAGATCCTGGAATCGGAGAAGGAACGAAAGGCCATATCGAGCATCAAGAAGCTGGCCCGCGAAAGGGCCAAGAAAGCCAGCCTTCACAACCGTAAACTGAGGGATTGCAAGATCCATTACAACACCAACCATGAGCGGCGGCTGGAGACCACCATTTTCATCACGGAAGGCGATTCAGCCAGCGGTTCGATCACCAAGAGCCGGGATGTGGAAACACAAGCCGTATTCAGCCTGAAGGGAAAGCCCCTTAACACCTACGGGCTGACCAAGAAGATCGTATACGAGAACGAGGAGTTCAATCTTCTGCAGGCCGCGCTGAATATTGAAGAAGGACTTGACAACCTGCGATACAAGAACGTCGTCATAGCCACCGATGCGGACGTGGACGGCATGCACATCCGTCTCCTGCTGATCACATTCTTCCTGCAGTTCTTCCCCAACCTGGTCCGCAAGGGGCACCTTTACATCCTCCAGACACCGCTGTTCAGGGTCAGGAACAAGAAAGAAACACATTACTGCTATTCCGAGGAGGAGAAAATAGCAGCCATCCAAGAACTCGGGAGCAATCCCGAAATCACCCGTTTCAAGGGACTGGGAGAAATTTCTCCGGATGAGTTCAAGAATTTCATCGGTGCGGACATGCGGCTGGAACCGGTCACCCTGAGCCGGGGCGACGCGGTTACAGACCTCCTGGAATTCTACATGGGAAAGAACACTCCCGAAAGGCAGAATTTTATCATCGACAACCTGCGTGTTGAGGAAGATCTCGTTGAGGCCTGAGCAAAGAGGAACATATGGATATCGAGGATCTCGAAAATATCGATAATGCTGAGGAATATATGGACGACGGGCCGTTTGAACCCGGCGACGAGGTCGAACTGAGCTCGGACTCGGATGACCTCCATACCGTGGTGCACCTGTCGGGCATGTACCAGGACTGGTTCCTGGACTATGCATCCTATGTGATTCTCGAGAGGGCCGTACCCCATCTCAACGACGGACTCAAACCGGTGCAGCGGAGGATTCTTCATTCCATGAAGCGACTCGACGACGGACGCTACAACAAGGTGGCCAACATCATCGGGCATACCATGCAGTTCCATCCCCACGGGGACGTTTCCATCGGGGATGCCCTGGTCCAACTCGGGCAGAAGGAACTGCTCATCGACACCCAGGGCAACTGGGGGAACATACTGACGGGCGACGGGGCGGCCGCACCCCGCTACATCGAGGCCAGGCTCTCGAAGTTTGCCCTCGACGTGGTCTTCAATCCCAAAACGACCGAGTGGAAACTTTCATACGACGGGCGGAACAAGGAGCCCATTACCCTGCCGGTTAAATTCCCCCTGCTGCTGACCCAGGGTGTGGAGGGGATCGCCGTGGGACTGGCATCCAAGATCCTTCCGCATAATTTCAACGAATTGATCGATGCCGGCATACTTTACCTGCGTGAGAAGGAGTTCGAGATATTGCCGGATTTCCCCACGGGGGGAATGGCGGATTTTTCAAGATACAACGATGGGCTTCGCGGTGGACTCATACGGGTCCGCGCGAAGATTGAGAAACTCGACAGGAAACACCTGGTGATCACGGAGATACCCTATGGCAAAACCACGATTTCACTGATCGATTCCATCGTAAAGGCCAACGAGAAGGGCAAGATCAAGATCAGGCGCATCGACGACAATACGGCGGAGAACGTCGAGATCATCGTTGAACTTGCCCCGGGGGTAAGTTCGGACAAGACCCTGGATGCCCTGTATGCCTTCACGGATTGCGAGGTTCCCATCTCCCCGAACGCCTGCGTGATCGAGGACGAAAAACCGGTATTCGTGGGCGTCTCGGAGATCCTCAAACGCTCGGTGGACAGCACGGTTTCACTGCTCAGGAAGGAACTTGAGATCCGGCTCGAGGAACTGGAGGCGGACTGGCACTTTTCTTCCCTTGAAAAAATATTCATCGAGAAAAGAATCTACCGGGATATAGAGGAATGCGAAACATGGGAGGCCGTAATCGAAGCCATTGACAAGGGACTGGATCCCTACCGGAAACTGCTTCGCCGGGAGGTCACACAGGAAGATATCATTAAGCTGACCGAGATCCGGATCAAGCGAATATCCAAATACGACTCCCTTAAGGCGGACGAACATATACGGGCGATCGAGGAAGAGATCGAGGAAGTCCGGAACCACCTCGACAACATCATCCCGTATACCATTAACTACTTCAAGCAGATTAAAAAGAAGTACGGCACCGGCCGTGAGCGGAAGACCGAGATTCGCAGTTTCGATACCATCGTGGCGACCAAGGTGGTTGCCGCCAACCAGAAACTATACGTCGACCGCAAGGAAGGATTTTTCGGAACCTCCCTGCGGAAGGATGAGTACGTCTGCGACTGCTCCGACATCGACGATATCCTTACCATCCGCCGGGACGGGACCTACCTGGTAACCAAGGTGGAAGAAAAAGTCTTCGTCGGAAAGGACATCATCCACATCGCTGTATTCAAGAAGAACGATGCGCGCACGATCTATAACCTGGTATACCGTGACGGGAAGACCGGCAACGCCATGATGAAACGCTGCGCCGTTACCGGCCTGACACGAGACAAGGAGTACCATCTTACACGCAACAACCAGAATTCGAGGATCCTTTACCTCAGCGTAAACCCGAACGGTGAGGCCGAAACCATAAAGGTCCTGCTGAAGCCCCGCCCGCGGCTGAAAAACCTGAGCTTTGAGATGGACTTCTCGGAGCTTGCCATCAAAGGCAGGGATGCCCGGGGGAATATCCTTACAAAGAACGCCGTTCAGAAAATCACCATGAAGGAGAAAGGGGTGTCCACCCTGGGGGGAAGAAAGATCTGGTTCGACGAGGACGTCCTGCGGCTGAACGCAGACAGCCGGGGCCGCTTCCTGGGTGAATTCGGTCCCCGCGACAGCCTGCTGGTCATCACCCGTTCGGGACAGTACCGGATCAGTTCCTTCGACCTGGAGAACCATTTCGAAGACGACCTGTATATCCTTGAAAAGTTCAGGCCGAAGAAGGTGTATTCGGTCATATATTTTGATGCGGAACAAAAATATTACTATGTCAAACGGTTCACCCTGGAATATAATGAGAAGCTTACGAGCTTTATCGGCGAACACCCGGAATCGAAGCTGATCAGCATCACGGAAGTGGAATACCCGCGTTTCGAGATCAGTTTCGGGGGAAAGAACAAGAACCGTGAACCGGAGATCATCGAGGTCGCAGAATTCATCGGTGTGAAAAGCCACAAGGCAAAAGGGAAGCGCCTTACGACATACCAGGTCGAGCTGGTGAAGGAACTCGAACCGATAAACGGTTCCGGTGAAGAGCCGGGGGAACCGGAAAATGAAGCCGAAGATACCGGTACCGCTAATGCAGGAACCGAAAAACGAATCCAGGACACCAGGGCCACCGTCCGGAACAATAAACCTAAGCCCGGTCACGGCAGCAAGTCAGCCAGCGGTTCCAAGTCCCGGGCCGGATCATCCGGAACCGGATCGAAAAAACGATCTACTGAGAAAACCGGGGCAGCCGTAAAACCGGCTTCCGCTAAGAGTGTCAGGCAAACCGAAAAACGCGGAACGGTGAAAAAACGCGGAACGGTTAAAAAACCCGGGCCCAAACCTGCTGCACCAAAAGTCACACAGAAACAAGGTGAAACGGGAGATAAGGAATCGAATGGACAGATGACCCTGGAGTGGTGAGCGAACAATTGTCCCGATGATCATATTCATCATAGGCTTTATGGGATCCGGGAAATCCTCGACCGGGAAAAAGCTAGCCGAAAAGTTGGGGTATGAATTCGTGGACACCGACAAGCGTATCGTGGAAAAACTGGGAATGAGCGTGAACGAGATCTTTGACCGGCTCGGTGAAGAAACCTTCCGAAAGGAGGAGTCACGCCTGCTGAAAGAACTGGTATCCGGAAAGAACCTGGTGGTTTCAACCGGAGGGGGACTGCCATGCCACGGGGATAACATGGAGATCATCAACCGGAATGGAATCTCCGTATACCTGAAGGCCAGTCCCGAAGAACTGTATGCCCGTCTCTTGTCGAGAAAACATAAAAGACCCCTGATCAGGGATCTGTCCGACTCGGAGCTGAAAACCTTTATTGAAGAAAAGCTTGCTGTAAGGGAACCATACTACAAAATGGCCAGACACGTGATGAAGGGCATCGATGTAAGGTTCGAGGATCTCCTCCGCCGGGTGGGGGATTAAGCGTACTTCTCAGCCTGGTCTTCCTTCCGGTATCCTTTTATCGTATCCACCTGCAGGTATTTCGATAAAAATCTTGTTCCGATGTAAAAGGGAATCGTATCCAGGAGTGCGGATACCATTTTAAACACATAGTTGCTGAGAATAAGGATGATCAGACCATGAACGATGGTTTCTCCGGGTGCAATCTGGATCGCATTTCTCGCTGTAAAATAGGTGATGGAAATGACGGCGATGGAGTCCACCATCTGGCTTGTCAGCGTGGAGCCGTTGTTCCTCAGCCACAGCATTTTACCCCTTGTTAACTTCTTGATTGCATGGAAGATATGGACATCAACGAACTGGGCTGTAAGATAGGCGATCATTGAACCGACCGTAGCGGATACCGTCCATCTCCTGAGCTGGAAGAAAATCCTCGCCGGGTCATCGATTGCAGGCAGCCCGTTGTCAACTATTTCCGGCCGGGGTGGCAGAGCTCCGCCGATCCACATGATGAAAATCACCCAGAGGTTCAGAAGGAGACCGACCCAGACAACCGTCGTGGCTCTTTTTTTACCAAAAAGTTCAGAAATGAAGTCGGTGCAGAGAAAGGTGATGGGGTAGGGAAGCACACCTACAAAAACCACAAAAGGAATGCTCAGTCCAAAAATCGTGAAAGACAGATCGATCTGCCTTGAGATCCCGAGTATGTTAAAACTTGCAAGAGTGCCAAGAAACATTCCTGACAATATGATGAATACAACCTCCCTCCTTCGTCTGATGTGAGGCTCGGCATTGTCTCCAAGGTCGAACATAAATCCGGAGATGAAAATTCAGGCACCCTTTAATATATTATCGATGGATCGGATGCCTGAAGATTATTATCTAAATAAAAATATAGAAATCTCAACTAAAATTAACCAAATTTTTATATAAGCAACATTTTGTATGTTCAATCTGCAATTATGACTGATGAGTTATTCCGGGAATTATTGTGAAATATCAACACAAAACAAACGGCGGCATAGAACCTGCCGTACGGGACATCGAATGATAATTCAGATTCATGTGTTATAGTTAGTGTACTTGAATTCAGGTGATTACCAATTCCGGCCAGGATTCCTGTCCGCTATTGAAGCTCCAACTGCATCCCGGGCCTGTGCAGGCGGTTCAAAATCATTGAAAAAGAATGCATCACAAAAACGGATCAAATTATCATATTTTTCATATCTTGATAGATTATTTTAGCTAGTAAATAAGGGCATTAACAAGGTAACTTTATACCTGTTTTCATGGCCAGGGGATTTTACAAAGCCTTGAATATTGAATCCGGGGAGGAAGCAAGCGTTATGCTTCTGATCTTTCAATCCGTATTCCTGGGGATCTTCTACGGAACATTCGATATCAGCGCTCATGCCTTATTCCTGGAGGTATTTGAGCAGGCCATGATTCCACGGGCTTTTCTTGTTTCAGGCATCATCGGGATTATCCTGACCTCGCTCTATGCATGGCTGCAGTCGCGGATCCGGTTCTCGGTTTTCTCGGTCATCAACCTTTTCATGGTTGCCGTTCTGACCCTTTTCGCGCGTTTCGGATTCAATCTGGTGGACAGCAAGTGGACCATCTTTGTGGTTTTTATAATGATGGGACCCCTCAACATCATTGCCCTGCTGGGTTTCTGGGGAACGGTGGGCAGGATCTTTACCCTCCGGCAGGGGAAAAGGCTTTTCGGGCTGATCGACACGGGACAAATCATCGGGATCATTGTCAGCAGCTATGCCATCCCGTTGCTGCTTTCCTTTTCGGTCGAGACGAGAGACCTGCTTTATATCAGCGCCGTAAGCGTGGGCGTAGCACTGATATTCCAGTTTATAATTTCCGGGCGGTTTTCCGTGGACCGGAAGGCCGGGGAGGATGAAGCGGAACCGGAAACAGGCACCAGCCTCTGGGCCATGCTCCGGTCAAGGTATATCGGATACATGTCCCTTTTCGTAGTACTGCTTATATCGGTTACCATATTCGTGCATTTTTCCTTCCTCGGAGTGGCCAGGGAGTCGTACCCAAACCATACGGACCTGGCAGCCTTTTTCGGGTACTTCAACGGCACCCTGATGGTGTTCAGCGTATTGATAAAAACCTTCGTGTACGGGCGTCTTATGAAGACCTGGGGACTCAGACTTACGCTGGTCATATCCCCGATACTAATCTTGATATTTACGCTGGTAGCCGCCGTTATCGGTGGTGTTTTCGGTCTGGCGGCCAGCTTTACCATGTTCTTCCTGATCATTTCCGTCAGCAAGCTATTCACCAAGTCACTACAGGATTCCATCGTGGCTCCGTCCATGAAAATCCTTTACCAGTCGCTGGACGCCAAGATCCGGTACAGTGTACAGGCCAGGATCGACGGTACCATCAATGAAATATCCGTCCTGGTCTCCAGCCTTCTGGCCTCAGGGCTGGTTGCCCTTGCATTCTTTTCCCTGGTGGACTATACATATGTGCTGATCGTATTGCTGCTGGTATGGGCCTTTGTTGCCTTCAAACTGTACCAGGCTTACCAGAATTCCCTGAATACTTCCCTTGCCCAGTTCAGGCAATCCGATGCCGGAACCGCGAAAGTGGATATCGGCAGTATCCTGTCTGAAGACCTGAACAGCAACTCAATGCTTGCCATCCGGAATGCCCTGGGTTTCATCGAAAAAATAGACTTTGAACGCCTGCGGAATACCCTGTCCGGAATGCTTAAGTCCGCATCGGAAAAGATTCGCCGCCTCGGACTTAGAAAAATTGAAGAACTGGCCATCCCCTTATCCGGAGAGGATCTTAAGGAACGGATAGAACGGGAGAGCAAGGGAAAGAATAATGACATTGCCGGCAGTCTTTTGAAGCGTATGGAGCAGTACCGGAACCGGAATCTTTCGGACGATGAAATGCTTCTGCTCGCCAAATCCGCGAACCGTGATGAAAGGCTGGTTGTGGCAATGATTCTCTTTGAACTGAAAGAATTCAACCACCATGCGATCCTGAACACTCTCCTCCGCGACCCGGATCCCGTGGTGCGTGGAGCGGCCATACAAGCTGCAGCATTCTGGAAGGTCTCCGAAGCCTGTCCCGTACTGATCGATTTTCTTCAATCGCCGTTTTACCGGCAGGCCTTTGATGCCTTGATCACAATTGGTGAAGGAGCCGTTGAAAGCCTTGAACAGAGCTATTATAAATCCGGCATCGGGCAGAAAGCACTGAACCGGATAACCAGGATCCTTGGACGCATCGGAGGTCCGGAAGCCCAACGCTTTCTGATTGCCAAGATCAATTACCAGAACCGCGAGGTTGAAACCATTGCCATCCAGGCTCTTCTGAACTTGCATTACCAGGCTGATGAAGCCCACCTGCAAAGGATTCTGGACGGCATACGGTCCTCCGTACAGCAGATTGCATGGAATCTGGCCGCCGAGTATACCGTACTGGAAAACGAACTGGGACCCTCCCTTGAGAAGGCTTTTGGTGAAGAAACACGTACGGCATACGACCGGATGTATAACCTGTTATCCCTTGCATACGATCCGAATTCCATCCATCACATCAGGGAAAATCTTGAATCGGGGACCAGCGAAGGCATAGGTTTTGCGATCGAATTGCTGGACCTTTTCGTTGCCGAAGAGATCAAACCCGTACTTTTCCCCGTGCTGGAAGACACTTCCACCGCGGAGAAAATAAAACAACTGCAGGTTGAATTCCCGGTGGTCATCATGGAACCCATGGAATTGCTGATCGGCATCATTAACCGGGATCCCAACCTTCTGGGTTCCTGCACCAAGGCTGCAGCCATAGATGCCTTCGGGAAGAACGAAGCTGCAAAACTCACCGATGACATGCTGGCCCAGGTATTCAACCCGGATGAGATGCTGAGTGAACTGGCAGCCCTTCAGGTCAGCAGGATGGACCGGCCCAGCTTCGAAAGAGTCCTCTCCAGGTTGCCTTCCGAAAACCGGAACCGGATGACCCGACAGATCCGGGATGCAGAGGAAGGCCTGGAGAACCTGATTTGGAACCGTATACAGGTCCTTCTCAGAAACGGGCATCTTTCCGGACTGCCCAGCAAGGTTTTATATATGCTTGCCAAAGAAATGGAACTGGTAAAACTAATGCCGGAAAAAACCTTTGATCTTGCCGGTAAGGACCGGGAGAGCAGAATAGGACTGGTTCGCAGCGGACGGCTGACACTGCGGATGGAGGGTAAGGAACTTGGAGACCTTAATACGGATGATCTGGTTGGTGTATTGCCTTTCATGGTCATAGGGGGGAATACAGTCCAGCTATATTCACCCGGGGAATCATCCCTGCTCATAGCAAGGCAGAGTGCCTTCGATGAGATGATGTTCGATCACGAAGAACTTGCACTGGCCCTGTACCGGTGGGTGAGGGAACAGGAAGAGCGCTGGAAGGGCCTGGGAAAAGAAATGGTTTCATAAATTCTCAACGATTAAAAGAATGACGGATAAACCGACAACCATATTCAGGCAACTGATATTAAACGTCGTATTACCTGCGGTCACTGCTTTGCTGCTGCTGGGATTCCTGAATTATACAAACACCAAAAACATTCTCATAAACGCGAGCAAGGAAAAGAACACCATCATATCCGACGAAATAACCCATATTCTTGAATTGCAGGATATGGCGCTCGAGATCCTTGAAGGAGAGCTGAACAAGAGAATGGAAGCCATCAGCAACCAACTTGTGAATGAGATTTTCCGCGACACCCGTAATATTGAGACGGCGGACCTGAATCGGATCCGCAAGCAATTGAGAATGAATCCTGATTTCGAGGACATCTACATCATCAATCACCGTGGGATTATAGTGAATACAACATTCCTGGAGGATAAGGGACTGAACCTGTTTGACCTCGGGATCGAACACAAGAACCTCCTCCTGGGGATCATGGGCAGGGGTGAATACGTTTCCGAACGCTTTGCCATGGGGGCCACCACGAGCATCCTCAAGAAATATACATACCAGGCAACCCGTGACCAGAGATACATCGTGGAGCTCGGTATCAGGTCGGCACGGGCGGATGAAATCATTCAGAAGATCAAGGACCGCCTCAACGGCCTTGCAGTGAAACAGTCTGCCATCCAGTCCATAGACCTGTTCATCGGATCCGACAATCCCTTTTCCCTGAACGGGGACGTAAAGCTGAACGAAGCTCACCATGATATCTACCAGCAGGTATTGAACGAACAATCCAGGGTCAGTTTTGAGGAAAAACACGGGAAAACCAGGCTGCAGTACGATTATGTCTTTATGCCCAGGAAAAACACGGACCTGTATGCCGGCGGTGTCATCCGTATCGTATCGGATTATTCCGTACAGAGGCGGCTTCTTCGGGTTGAATTATTCAAGTTTATAGGGATATTCGGACTGACCCTCCTCGTGGTGATCCTGTTGCTGTACCGTAAAACAAAAGTGATCACCGACCCGATCAAGAAACTGGTGCAGAATGTGAACCGGATTACCGACGGCCACCTGAATGAACGTGCTGAGGTTACCGGCAACAACGAAATAACCCGGTTGTCCGAGAAGTTCAACCTGATGATTGCACAATTGGAGGAATACTACAACGAACTGGAGCAGAAAGTCAGGGAAAGGACCGCGGAGATCGAAAAACAGAAGGAGGAAATATCCGCACAGCGGGATTCCCTGGAAGAACAAAGGAACATGCTTTCCGACGCAAATGCCAGCCTGCAGCAGGCGTATTCTGAAATTGAAGAGAAAAACCGCCATATTGAGGACAGCATCCGGTACGCAAAACGGATACAGAATGCCATTCTTCCACCCGACCAGTATGTCAAGCGGCTGTTTACCGATTACTTCATACTTTACCTGCCGAAGGATATTGTAAGCGGGGATTTCTACTGGGTAACCCACTCCGACGACAAGGCCTTTATCGCTGCGGTGGACTGCACGGGGCATGGTGTGCCGGGCGCATTCATGTCCATTGTGGGCCACGACCGCCTCAACTATGCCGTGAACGTGGAGGAGGCCAAACGACCGGCGGATATCCTGAACAGCCTCAACAAGGGAGTAACCGATACCCTGAGGCAGACCAGGTCCGAAATCTCCGTCAAGGATGGTATGGATATCGCGCTCATCAGCATAGACTTCGACAAAAACAAACTGGAATATGCGGGTGCATTCAACCCGTTGTTCCATATACGGGAAAATGAGTTAAACCAGATACCGGGGGACAAATTTCCCGTCGGTGCCTTCGTTGGCGAGGAACTTAACAAGTTCCAGAACCATGAATTGAACCTTAAGGCCGGCGATGTCCTGTATGTGTTCTCGGACGGGTATGCCGACCAGTTCGGGGGACCCAAGAATAAGAAGTTTATGTCCAAGCGTTTCCGGGAACTGCTGGTCGAAATTCACCAACAGTCCATGAATGAACAGAAGGAGTTGCTTACAAAACGGATCTATGAATGGATGGGTGAGAATATGCAGGTGGATGACATTCTCATCATCGGCATCCGGGTCTAATTGTATATAACATGAAACCTGTAAATAGAATTGTGCTGGTCAGCCCTGGGAAGGATGACCTGCAATCCGGACCGGACTTAGCCTGGATGGAACAGCTGGGATCCAACCTGGGACTTGTCCTTAGGAAATATTCGGGAAAAGACCTGCATCTGGTTAATCCGGAAAGCAAAGATGCCGGTGAGGTTCTGTCCAAGCCGGTTTTCCTGGTCATTGTCATGCATTCTTCCTATAAGGCCTCGGCAAAATATATAAAGTTCCTGGGTAAAATTGCATCGGGAAACGCCGATGCTATCTTAAAAGCATGGAGGATCGACACCTCTGCCGGAACGGCTGAAAATACACCCGGTCTGTTTTCCGGATCAGGATCTGTCGATCTTTTTACGGAAGAAAAGGAACAACAGGCTTGGCTGGATGAGGATTCACCGCTTTACTGGTCCAAATTGCTGGATCTTGCTGCAGGTTTAAAGGCAGAGGAGGGTGCCGATAAGGGCAAAACCATATACCTGGCACAACCGGCTGCCGATATGATCGAAAACCATGACATCCTCAGGCGGGAATTGATGGAGTACGGGTTCCGGGTGGTCCCTGATACCGATCTCCGGATGCAAAAGGCCAATCTCAAATCATACGTTCAGGATCTGGCGGACAGGTCTGTCCTGCTAATACACCTGTTCGGAAATGCTTATGATGGAACGATGGCAGAACCCGGCATATCTTTGGCCGAAGCCCAGGTACAGTACCTTACCGAGTACCTGGAGGCCATCGAAAAGAATCCGGCAGGTGCACGCGAAGAACTGGGCCGGCTGATCTGGATCGATCCGGATTTCGATCCGGAGGACTCAAAACAGGAGGAGTTTATAGGAAGTATCAAACGGAACATCGAAAGCCTGCACCGGACGGAAATCATCCAGACCCCCATTGAGTTATTTAAGACGCTGGTTATTAGAAGGTTGCGACAAAGCTCCAGAGAGGTTTCTGTCCGTCAGGAACAGAAAGGGACCCCCGGTCCCTTCATTTACATCATGCATTCCATGGACGACCAGGATGAGGCCTTAGAACTGGCCGGAGGCCTTGCCAGAGGAGGGATCCTGACAGGGATGCTGGATTACTCAAAAGAACAAAAAGACCTGCTGAACGACCATAAAAGTTACCTGCAGACCTGCGACGCGGCAGTCGTTTATTATGGCAGGCAAAACAGGCCCTGGCTGCATTCGAAAGTTATGGATCTTATGAAAGCACCGGGTTTTGGCCGCACACATTTGCTGGAAAAAAGGCAGGTACTTGCAGGAAGGGAAGATATGCTGGACGACTATGCGCTACCGTCTGAGATTTCCGTAATCAGGGAACCGGATCTTTCCAGGGCTGTTGACCAATTATTGAAAAACCTGAAGTAACCCTATAATGAGTAAGAAAACTCAAGATCAGAAACCGGTGCCGGAAAAGGACAGGACTCCCATGAATCCTTTCCCGGGTCTGCGTCCTTTCGGCATTGAAGAAAGCCACCTGTTTTTCGGACGCGAGGGACAGAGCGAAGAGGTCCTGAGGCAACTTTCCGAGCATCGTTTTGTAGCGGTCATCGGAGCCTCCGGAAGCGGTAAATCATCCTTGATGTACTGTGGACTCGTGCCGATACTGCACGGTGGGTTCATCACAAAGGCAGGCTCCCGCTGGCAGATCATTACCACGCGGCCGGGCAATAATCCCATCGAGAACATGGCCCGCTCCATTGCCGGTTCAGGAAAAGCGGTCGCCGGGGATAAACTGGACGAAAAGGAGGTCAGCATTGCTTCGGCCATCCTGCGGAGATCTTCCATGGGGCTGACGGAATCCCTGAGGCAGTATATCCATGCCGGCGACAACAACATTCTTCTGATGGTTGACCAGTTTGAGGAACTGTTCCGGTATAAGAAAAGCCGCCGTGATTCAGTGTCCTTTAACGAATCGGAAGCCTTTGTAAAACTTCTTGTCGAGGCCGTCAGGCAGTCCGAACTGCCGGTCTACATGGTCCTGACCATGCGATCCGATTTCATCGGCGAATGTTCACAGTTCCAGGAATTGACGAGCCTGATCAACGAAAGCAACTACCTGATTCCACAGATGACAAGGGACGACTTCAAGGATGCCATCACCGGTCCCGTTGCTGTTGGCGGTGCCACCATCGATCCCAATCTGGTCACCCAGCTGCTGAATGATGTCGGCGATAATCCGGACCAGCTACCCATCCTGCAGCATGCCCTGATGCGGACATGGGATTACTGGATGCAGCAGAAAGACCTGGAAAGGCCGTTGAGCCTGTCGGATTACGAAGCGGTGGGACGGATGGAAAAAGCCCTCTCGGAACATGCCAACGAGGCTTTTGAAGAACTTTCCCCGAAGGAGAAGATGATATGCGAAAGCATGTTCAAAACCCTGACCGACAAAGGCGGTGACAACATTGGCATCCGGCAGCCAACCAGGCTGGAAGTAATCGCGGATATTGCCAGGGCTACGCCCGAAGAAGTAATATCGGTCGTGGAAGTGTTCCGGAAACCCGGGCGCTCCTTCCTGACGCCGGCCCATCCCATACCCCTGACCGGGAATTCCGTAATCGATATCTCCCATGAAAGCCTGATGCGGATATGGGACAGGCTCAGGATATGGGTCGACGAAGAAGCCCAGGCGGTTCAGATGTACAGCAGGCTTTCGGAGGCATCCGCCCTTTTCCAGGAAGGCAAAACCGGGCTGTGGAGGCCCCCTGACCTGCAGCTTGCACTCAACTGGAGGAAAAAGCAGCAGCCTACACTGACCTGGGCGGAACAGTACAATCCTGCTTTTGAACGGGCCATGGTGTTCCTGGAAACCAGTGAGAAGGAATTCATCGCCGAAGAACAGAACAAGATCCGCCTGCAGCGAAGGCAGCTCCGAAGAACGCGTGTCTTCGCCATGGTGCTCGGTACCGCCGCGATCATTTCCATCGGTCTGATGCTCTGGTCCTTCGTTTTGCGCGACCAGGCCTTGAAAGCCCAGAACGAGGCCGTTTACCAGCGTTCCGTGGCGGACAGCAACGCCACGATCGCCATGCTGGAACAGGAGCGCGCGGAAGCTCAGGCCGATACCGCCAGGATGCAGAAAAACCTGGCGGACTCGAACGCCACGGTTGCACTTACCAACGAGCAACTCGCCGCCCGTAATGCCCTGGAAGCACAACGGCAGTCGCGCATTGCCCAGGACAGCGCGGAGGCTGCCACCAGACAGCGGAACATAGCCGTAGTCCAGCAGCGGGAGGCTGAAAGGCAGCGTGGACTGGCGGAAGAAGCCAGCGAAGAGGCCTACAGGAGGCAGGTCCTGTCCGTATCCCAGTCCATGGCCGTCAAGTCCCTCCAGGTGGACAACGACACCAACCTCAAAGCCCTGCTCGCATACCAGGCCTACCTTTTTAACCAGGATTACCAGGGACTCGAGCAACATACCGACATCTACTCGGGATTATACGATGCGTTGAAGTTCCTCAAGGGCCCATCCTACAATGTCTACACCGGACATACCGATGCCGTCCGCTCCCTGGTATTTGCCCCGGACAATAAAAGTTTCTACAGTGCGGGCAGCGACGGCCGGGTGCTGAAATGGAACATCGATGACAAGGCGTATTCGGTAATCGTTGAAAATCCCATGGTAAACCGAGTGGTCGATGTCAGCGACGACGGAAAATGGCTTGCCTGCGGGACCGATGGCAACGGGGTACAGATATTCAGGACGGGATCTGCACAGGTCGAACCCAGAATACTGAGCGGAAGGGATAACCGCATCCGGACCCTGGATTTCCTGCCCGACAATAAGCGCATTTTCTCAGCCGGTACAGAGGGACTGATCACCCTCTGGAACCTGGAAACCGGGACGGGCACAACGTTTGCCACAGTCGACTCCCCGGTGGATGTCCTGGTGGTCTCCAGGGACGGAAAATACCTGGCCGCAGGCACGCGGAACGGAAAGATCATTATTTTCGAGGTGGAGAACGCACAGGCCATGTTCGTACTCCACGAGAGTGCCGGGAATTCTGTGCTGGCGCTTGATTTTGGGGCAGGGAACGAGCTTCTGGCCAGCGGGGACCTGCAAGGGAACGTGTTGGTATGGGATTTCATGTCGAAATCGCTTTTAAACAACCTCAGGGGCCACCGGGCCAGGATCACACAACTGAAATTCAGCCCGAACGGCAGCCTGCTTGCCTCGGCAAGCAACGACGGGTCGGTCCGCATGTGGGAAACGGCCAACCTGAACAACCAGCCCATTGTGCTGACAGCCAATTCAGGATTTATATTCTGCATTGCCTTCAGCCCTGACGGTGAAGAGATCCTGTCCGGCAGCACGGACGAGGACCGCCTGATAATGTCCCCGACGCATACGGGATCCATGGTGCAGGACATATGCACATCCATTGACCGGAACTTTACGGAGGAGGAATGGAATACCTATATAGGTACCGATATACCCTACGAGCAGACCTGCAAGGCCAAGCCTGCCATCATCGGTGTGAAAAGACCCGACGATGATTAACCCTAACACAACGACCAGCCTATGAGATACCTGAAGTACCTTATCCTGATCATCCCGGCATGTTGGGTACTGGAGTCCAGCGCCCAGCGGGAGGATTGTGCCTTCAAACTGAGGGAAGCCCAGCAGCTTTACGATGCAGGGAGGATCGAGAACGTGCCGGAAATGCTGCAATCCTGCATAGAGCGGGGATTCACACAGGAAGAAAGACTGACGGCTTACAAGCTTATTATACTCTGCCAGATCTACGACGACGACCTGGAAAAGGCACACCAGGGC
>CAZNQG010000040.1:0-28056 GCA_964575235.1 uncultured Bacteroides sp. | reverse complement strand
GACCTATACGGTTTACGACCGGGATTACATATACTTTACCGGGACCACGAACGGGATCAACCCGGCACAGGCAAGCTACTGGCCAGCCCTGAAAAAATTCGACGATCCCTTCCGGGAGGACCCCAGCGATGAATACGGGTCCCAGGATGTGATCCTGATCCGGCTTGCAGAGGTGTACCTGGTCGCTGCCGAAGCCTCGTTTCAACTGGGTGACGTAGGAACGGCAGCCGGTTACATCAACGTTATACGGAACCGTGCGGCAAAACAGGGCCATGAAGCCGAAATGCAGATATCGGAAGGGGATGTGGACCTGGATTTCATTCTGGACGAACGGGCCCGGGAACTGTGCGGGGAATGGATCCGCTGGTTCGACCTCAAGCGGACCGGGAAGCTGATCGAACGGGTGCACCTGTACAACCCGGACATCACAGAGATCCATGATTACCATGTGCTCAGGCCTATCCCCCAGGCGGAAATGGACGCGCTTCTGAATGCGGAGGAATACGGGCAGAATGAAGGATACGGGAATTGATACCGGGCAATTGCCTGATTGAAAAATTTACTATGAAAACAATGAATTATTTTGCATTTCTTCATAATGTTTAATCCTTTACACTAAAAATCAAAGCTATGAGAAAAATTTACTTTGCTGTTTTCGGGTTGCTTGCGATGGCCATGTCCGTCGCTGCACAGCCCAAGATCATCTACCTGGGCATTAATAATCCTGCGGAAAAGCAGCCCCTGCCGAGCGACAGCGCCATCATGGCGTACCTTGAGGAGGTTGGCGGCTTCGACGTCACCTACAAGGACGACGATGACGTCCAGGTGACCTACGACTGGTCGCCTTACGATGCTGCGGTTTACGGCGAAAGCTGCAGCTCCAACCGGCTGGTTGGTTTCAAGGACGACAAGTACCCGGTCCCCTGTGTGTCTCTGGAACCCCTGGTTCCGAGGGATAACGTGTGGGCGTGGGCCCCAACCCGTGAAAACTGGGACCTCCATTTTCAGGAAAACAGGGAGGTGTTGCTCGGATGGGATAAACTGCAGATCACGGATGAGACCCATTTTATCACGAATGTATTCACTAAGGATCAGGTTATTACCTGGTCCACAGCTCCCGCTGATGCGAGTAGTTACCAGGTATATGCCGTCGGGATCGATGTACAGGCATATGTGCCTGATGCTGTGCCCCTGGCGGTGAACATGAGTTCCGGAACGAGTTTTTCCTGCCTCTGGGCCATGGAGGCCGGCACAGTGGTACCGAACGGAGACACCCTGGATCACCGTCTGGTGATCAACGGCACCCATGAATACGGGCTGGCGGACGATCATGATGACAGCCCGAATTTCGGAGATATATACATAACCGAGGATTTTCGCAACATTATTCTCAGGTCCGTGCGATGGGTCCTGGGTGCGGAGGTTGGCATAAACGATCCCGGAACCTTTAACCGGGGGGTTTCCCTCTACCCGAACCCGGCTTCCGGGCAGGCCGAACTTTCCTTCCGCATGGACCGGGCGGGACAGGTATCGCTGAAGGTCTTCAACCTGGTGGGCCAGCAGGTCCGATTGGTTGACGCCGGGTTCAGGACATCCGGCAGGAATACGGTCCGCCTCCGGACGGATGGAATGCCGGCAGGAATGTACCTGTATATGCTGGAAGCAGGGCCGGAGAGATACACCGGTAAATTCCAGGTGGCACGGTAGATAATCTTATCGGGCCCTTCCCGGCGGGAGTACCCGGGACGGAAAGGTCCTGTAGGAAAGTGCAGATAGCATGCGGATGAATAAAATTACTTTCATCAATCCGGGAAAGCTGGTCTTCGGACCGGGTTCTTTCCGGGATTTGCTGGATGATCTGCCGTCTGAGGGACTAAAACGTTTTTTCGTCCTGGGTATTCCCGTTCTGGATTCCTTACTCGCCGGGAAGCTGGCGAGCCTGGAGGGGACGGGGATCCGGTGCGAGATTTACAGCGGGATCGAACGGGAACCTTCGTTCGGGGACCTGGAAAGGGTGCTTGAAATGGCCCGGGACTTCGGGGCAGAAGGGGTCGTCGGCATCGGGGGCGGTTCCGTGCTGGATACGGCCAAACTTCTGGCAGTCCTCCTGGACGGAAGCCAGGGGATAAAGGAGGTAAAAGGCATAAACGTGATCAAGGGAAGAAAGACGTACCTGGCCTGCGTTCCGACCACTTCGGGAACCGGAAGCGAGGTATCCCCGAATGCCATATTCTTTGACGATGATACGGGCGGCAAGCAGGGAGTCATCAGTCCCCATTTGGTCCCCGACGCTGCCTACATCGACCCGGAACTGACCCTGAACCTGCCTCCGGGGGAAACGGCGGCCACCGGAATGGACGCCCTGACCCATTGCATAGAGGCCTATGCGAACCGGAACGCCCACCCCATGGTGGACGGGATCGCCCTGGAGGGGATCCGGAGGATCGGTTCCAGCCTGAAAAAGGCCTTTGATGAGGGGACCGACCTGCGGGCCAGGACCGACCTGGCACTGGGGAGTATGTGCGGGGGAATGTGTTTGGGACCGGTCAATACTGCGGCCGTTCATGCCCTTGCCTACCCCCTGGGGAGCATCCATAAGGTCCCACACGGCCGGGCCAATGCACTGCTGCTTCCCCACGTGCTCCGGTTCAACGCGGAGGCATCGCCCGGAAGGTACCGGGACATCGCCCTTGCATTGGGTGCGGAGGGAAAAAACGATCCCATGGATACGGCCCTTGAAGGGATCCGCTTGATCGAGCAACTTTTAACGGATTGCCGCCTGCCGGTCCGGCTTCGGGAATACAACATTACGAAAGACAAGCTTGATGAGATGGTCGGGTCGGCAATGCAGGTTCAGCGACTGCTTAAGAACAATGTAAAGGACCTGGCGCCCGGGGATGTCCGGGAGATATATGAGAGAGCCTTATAGATGGGTGTAGAACAAACATACAGCGGTGTGATCGTTCCGATGGTGAGTCCATTCAAGGATGATTGCTCCGTGGATACAGATGCGGTGAAAAAACTGGCGGAACACTTGGTAAGCAACCGTACCATTCCCTTTGCCCTGGGTACGACCGGGGAAGGTTCATCCATGTCGGAGGAACAGAAACGGACCCTGGTGGAGACGCTGGTAAAGGCGGTAAAGGGAAGGTCACCGGTATTTGCAGGCATTTCCTCGAATTCGCTGGAAGTTTCAGTCGAGCTGGCCAAAATCTTTGCAGACAAGGGCGCTGATGCGGTCGTTGCTACAACTCCCCATTATTATCCCCTGGAGCATGAATATATGCTCCGGTACTTCGAAGAACTGGCCGAACGGATACCCCTTCCCCTGATCCTCTACAACATGCCCCTGACCACGGGTGTCTCCATCCCCCTTGAGATCGCCGATAAACTGAGCCGCCACCCGAACATTGCCGGCATCAAGGATTCGGAACGGGATGCGGAAAGGCTTGACCGTTCGCTTGAATGTTGGGCTTCACGCAGGGATTTTGCCTTCCTGCCCGGCTGGGCCCCGATGTCCGTATACGCCTTGAAAAGAGGAGCGGATGGCATAGTTCCCAGCACGGCAAACCTGGTCCCGGAACTGTACCATCAAATGTACACTTCCGTGATGGAGGGTGATATTAAAAAGGCCAAAGCGCTGCAGGACAGCACGGATTACATCTCCCTGCTTTACCAGAAGGACCGGAGACTGAACCTCTCCCTCCCTGCACTGAAAGTACTGCTTTCGATCCATGGCCTGTGCCAGCCCTATGTGCTGCCCCCGCTTTACCGGATGGATACCGAAGAAGAGAATCGGTACCGGATGGAAATGGAAGAAGAGCTTAAAAACCTGATGCCCGGATGAGCACGGAAACCGACATAAGGCCCATCATCGGCGTGACCATGGGGGACCCGGCCGGTATCGGTCCTGAGATTGCCGCAAAAGCCCTGGCGGACCCTGGGATGCATGAAAGGGCCCGACTCCTGCTCGTTGGCAATGCGGATATCATGGACAAGACGGTTCAGCGCTTCGGGATAGCACTGTCCATAAAGCCGGTCCACGATGTTGGTGATGCGGGATTTGAAACCGGCATCCTGGATGTGATGGACCTTCCCCTGAGGGGAGGACGGGAGATCGTTGCTGGTAAGGTGTCGGCTGATGCGGGAGACCTTGCCTTCCGGGCGGTCCGCAAAGCTATTGACCTGGCCATGGGGCGGGGGATCGATGCCGTTGTTACGGGACCGATCCACAAGGAAGCCATGAACCTTGCCGGGCATCGCTTTGCCGGGCATACGGAGATCTTTGCCCATTATACCGGGACGGAGAAATTTGCAATGTTGCTGGCCGAAGGTCCTCTGAGGATCATCCATGTCAGTACACACGTTTCGCTCAGGCGGGCCTGCGATTTGGTAAAGAAAGACCGCATCCTGGACGTCATCCGCCTGCTGAACGATGCCCTTCTGAGAATGGGGATCCGGAAACCGTCCATCGCGGTTGCGGGTTTGAATCCGCATTCCGGTGACGGGGGACTCTTCGGCGATGAGGAGATCAGGGAGATCATGCCGGCCATAGAGGCTGCACGAAGGGAAGGTCTGAACGTGGAAGGGCCCGTGCCGCCGGATACGCTGTTTGTGCTGGCCCGGGGCGGTCGTTTTGACGGGTGTGTGGCCATGTACCATGACCAGGGACATATCCCCTTCAAGGTGCTGGGATTTGACTGGGATGAAACTTCCGGACAAATGAAGAACATCCGCGGGGTGAACATCAGCCTGGGCCTGCCGGTCATCCGGACATCGGTGGATCACGGGACGGCCTTTGAGATCGCCGGGAAAGGCATAGCCAGTCCCGATGCAATGTTAAATGCAATCGAATACGCGATTAGGATGCAGCCTGCCAATACAACATATACGGCATGATAGCAGTAATCGCAGATGATTTTACGGGTGCCGCCGAGATCGGGGGAGTAGGACTGAGGTACGGTTTGAAGGTCGTTATTGAAACCTCGGTACAGGCGTATTCGGTAGCCGATCTGCTGATTATTGCCACCGATCTGAGGTCGCTTCCCCCGGGAGAAGCTTCCCGGAAGATCAAGGAAATCACCCGGCAGGTCATGCAACTGAATCCAGGGTTCATGTTTAAGAAACTGGATTCCGTCCTTCGCGGGAACATAGCCGTTGAGATCGACGCCCAGCTTTCGGTCCTCGGGAAAAAGAGGGCCATACTGGTTCCGGGAAACCCCGGCCTGGGAAGGACCATTGAAAACGGGCATTACTACATCAACGGGATCCCGCTGAACCGGACCTTTTTTGCCAGCTCCACTGATTTTCCAAGGAATTCCTCATCCGTGATCGATATCATCGAAAGGAACAAGATCGGAATAAGTTCCAGGTCCGTAACAGACGATTTGCCGGATGCCGGCATCGTCGTGGGTGATGTGTCAAGCCAGGGCGACCTGTCCGCCTGGGCGGGCAGAATCGACGACGAAACCCTGGCAGCCGGCGGTGCCGGGTTTTTCGACGTCATTCTGGGCAACTTTTATCCGGAACGAGAACAGCCCGGAAAAGAAACCAGGTGCCTCGACGGGAGGTCCCTGTTTATTCTGGGAAGCAGGTATCCCAAGGACCAGAAGATGATCGAAAAAGTAAATGGACGCGGTCTCGTACGGATGAATATGCCGGAGGCCATTTACCGGAACCGGGATTTCGATCCGGCCCTCATCCTCGCCTGGGCCGAAGAGATCGCTGAGAAGCTGAACGGAGGCACCTCGGTCGTGGTGACCATTGAGCATGAGTCCCACGATGAACCCGGGTTGTCGAGACGCATCCGCGCCAACATCGGGCAGGTGGTCCGCAAGGTCATCGACCGTGCGAAAATTGACAACCTGCTGATCGAAGGCGGTGCAACGACCAGCGAGATACTGAGGAACCTGGGCATCTACAGGCTCTATCCCTACCGGGAACTGGGACTGGGGATCATCCAGATGAAGGTCGAGAAATACCCGGACCTTTGCATAACCACCAAACCCGGCAGCTACAGCTGGCCGGATAATATAGAATTCGTGAAACGAAGGGCGGCAACGTAATGACACCCTGATTATATGACGAAAACCGTTGGCTTACATATCGTTGATTATCTGATCATCGGCCTCACCTTCCTGGTGTCGCTTGGAATCGGTCTGCGGTTTTCCTGGCGGCAGAAAACCACCGGGCATTATTTCAAGGCCGACGGCCGGCTGCCCTCCTGGGCAATCGGCATGTCCATCCTCGCCACCCTGATCAGCAGCGTGACCTTCCTGGCATACCCGGGGGAAGGTTATTCTTCCAACTGGATCAGGCTTGTGCAGGGACTGATGGTCCCCATCGTGCTGGTCTTCATCGTGGGGGTGATCGTGCCCCTGTTCCGCAAGGTGATCCGCCTCAGCGCCTACGAGTATTTCGAAAAACGCTTCGGCTTTTTTGCACGGCTTTATGCTTCCCTGGGCTTCATCCTGAACCATTTCTCCAAGATGGGTACGGTCTTTTTCCTGATCGCCCTGGCCCTGACCCGGATGACCGGCCTGAGCACCGTGAACATCATATGGATCCTGGGCCTCCTGGTGGTCCTGATAACCATGATCGGGGGCATCGAGGCCGTCATCTGGCTGGATGTGATACAGGGGTTTTTGCTGATCGGGGGGGGACTGATCTCCCTGGGCATACTGCTTTTCTCCACCCCCGGAGGGCCGTCGGAGATCTGGCAGGTGGCGGCCGAAAACGGGCGAACCGGATTCGGGCCCTTCGACCTGGAATTCGTCCGCCTGACCTTTATCGTCATGGCTCTGAACGGGATATTCTATGCCATTCAGAAATACGGGACCGACCAGACCATCGTGCAGCGATACCTCACGGCCCGTTCCGATCGCGAAGCTGTGAAGGCCTCCCTGATAGGTGTGCTGCTGAGCGTGCCGGTCTGGGCCCTGTTTATGTTCATCGGGACGGCCCTTTTTTCCTATTACCGGGTCACCGGCGATCCGCTCCCCCCCGACATCAAGCCCGATGCAGTATTCCCTTTTTTCATCATGACAAAACTGCCCGTAGGGGTCATCGGGCTGATCATCTCCGCACTGATCGCGGCGGCATTCTCAAGCCTGGATTCCGACCTGAACTGCCTTTCCGCCATCTGCACGGAGGATTACTACGTGCGCTTCAGGCCGGACAGCACCGAAAAGCAACGAATGTTTATGAGCAGATTGTTTATCTTTATAGCGGGACTGGGAGCCATCGCCGTTGCATTGTTTTACGTCAGGGCCGGGGGAAAGGGGGTCCTCAGCATCATTTTCACCCTGTACGCCATCTTCTCCGGGGGGATTGCCGGCATGTTCCTGCTGGGGATATTCAGCCGGAAGGCAAACCGGCAGGGTGTCAATACCGGGATCGTTGCATGCATCCTGTTCACGTTCTACGCCCTCCTGACCTCCACGCCCATAGGGCTTGAGGGCAGGGAGAAACTGATCCTTGACCTGGGCAGTCTCAATTTCACGCATCACAAATACATGATCGGTGTATACAGCCATATCGTGCTTATGACCGTCGGGTTCCTGGCAAGTTATCTTTTCAGGGCAGAGCCGGTAGAGGATTCGCTGACATGGTACGGATGGCTGAAACTGAAAAAACAGAATTCAACCTGATATCACCTGATGCAATGAGTATAAACCTTAAAAACCACAAATTATGAAAAGACAGATTTTTACTCTTTTAATTAGTGCCCTGATCGGCACAGCACTGTATGCCCAGTCTGGTAATTTTGGAACAGGCTGGACACTTCAAACGTCAACATATCTCGTGCTGGACGAGGATTTCACCGGTTTCCCATTTGTCCATTCCGATGACAACCCGGATATGGGGAACAGCGATAACCTGGATACCCTGAACCCGGGTTACATAGACACCATATTGTACGTCAAGGCCATGGGTTCCTCCTTCGATACGATTTCCTTAGATTTTTACCAGTGCGCATTCGCACCGAACTGGATGCCTGCATACTGGTACCAGGACTCTGTAAATGAACTGACTATCACGACCCCCGCAGAAGTTTCCCGGGGCTTCGTGGAAATCTCCCGCGAATATGAGAGTTGGGCTACCATCAATGGCCACCTCATAATTGACCTGAGTGAGGTCAGGTTCATCGAGGCCATCCAATTCTCCCACTCGAGTTGTGGCGGAAATAAACGGGGCTTTACCCTGGCCGCTTCAACGGATTACGGGGTGACCTGGGATACCGTAATGGTGATGACCGGGAATTCGACCACCTCCGATCCGTCGGGCTACGACTGCCAGGAATCTGCCAGAGGTATGCTGTGGGAACTGGGCTTGTACATGGGTTCCCTGGTCTCTCCCGGCGACAGTGTACTTCTGCGTTTTACCAAGCCCCCCGGGTTTGTCCAGGCGGTCAGGCTGCACGATCTCAAGATATACGGTGAAGGGCATAGCATGGGAATCGGGCAAACCCGTGTAGACCGGATAAAGATCTCAGTTTTCAATGGATTCATCAGGCTGTCAGAACCGGCAGACATACAGGTGTATGGTGTCAACGGAATGCTCGTGCGACAGGCACAGCGGGTGGAATCCCTGTATATCCGGGACCTGCCATCCGGTATTTATATCGTCAAGGCAAAAACGGACGGGTATCTCAGTACAAGAAAGATCTTTAATTAGATAAGATAGCATAGGTGACGACTGGATAATCCTGCCTGCACCCTGCAGATATTTCATAGGCAGGTCAGGCATATGCAGGGACGGCGGGAACGGCTCCGGGCAGGGAGTGAAATCCCGGGCGGCCGGATCGGGCGGACAGATTCCCTGTCGGCCGCTTAGGCACCGGAGGACCGGTGAGGCCGGATCTACTGCCGGGATGCGTTTATTGTAAACCATTATAAAACAAAACCTGAACATGAGAAATTCTGAAAACAGAGGAATTCGAAACCGGAAACCCTTACGGTTCCTGATTCGCAGTACATTCATCCTTGCCGTGGCGGGCTGTCTGCTGATGCCCGGTATGCAGGTGGTGTACGGACAGGAAGAAACCGGGTACGAAATTACCGGCGTGATCGTGGACCAGGCCGGGGAACCCCTGCCGGGTGTTAACATCGTGGTAAAAGGGACCTACCAGGGTACTACCACCGATATTAACGGCCATTTTTCAATTGTCGCTAAAACCGGGGATGTCCTGACTGTGTCCTACGTCGGATTCACTACTCAGGAAATCCCGGTTACCGGGCAGGCAACACTGAACCTGACACTCCAGGAGGATATTGCCGAACTGGAAGAGGTGGTTGTGGTAGGCTATGGAGAAGTAAAACGTGTCAATTTGTTGGGTTCTGTCGAAAGTATTTCCTCAAGCGAAATAGAAGATATTCCCGCAGTGAGCATGACAAACCTGCTCGAGGGCCGCATGGCCGGGGTTTCTGTTAACCCTGCACAGCCAACGGGCAATCCCGGGGCGCAAACCAGGATAACGATCAGGGCCACAACAACCTTCGGAAGGTCCGGAGCCGGTGCAAAAGATCCCGCCCCGCTCTACATTGTTGACGGATTTAAAGTTACGCAGGAAGAGTTCGATGTTCTTGATCCGTCTGAAATTGAAAGTTACTCCGTATTGAAAGACGCTTCTGCTGCCGTATATGGAAGCAAGGGGGCCAACGGGGTAGTTCTGGTAAAAACAAAACGCGGGAGACAAGGGAAGATAAGCATCAACTATTCAGGTAGTTACGGAATATCGGATGCAACTATGCAGACTGAAATGATGAGCGCTTATGATCATGCCAGGGCAATAAATGCAAGGTATATTGATGATTCAACTCTTCTGATTTCACCAACCGAACTTGAGGATATGAGATACCAGGATTTTGACTGGTTACAGGAAGCATGGCAGAGATCAATGGTTACTAGACATACTGTCAGTCTTTCAGGAGGGGGTGAAAAAATAAGATATTATGCAGGGGGATCCTATAATTATACAGATGGGAACTTTCCTGAACTGGGTGTGGGGAAATATTCATACCGCCTGGGCCTGGATGCTGACATTCTGAAGGGTTTAACCATCTCGGCAACCGTAGCTCTGGATAACCGCGATTTCAAACGGCCTTACATTTCAGGTGTTGGGAACAATACCCTGGAAGATTTGTTCCAGGAACTTCTTCAAGCGCCCAAATGGACCCCTGCTTATATCGATGGTTACCCTGTTGCGAATAATTTATCGTTCAATCCATTATACCTGTTTGAGACAGAAAGCTACAAACAATCGGTTGACAAGGGAAATACCCTCAATTTAAGACTTTCTTATAAAATCCCGCTAATAGAAGGCCTGTCAGCTTCAGCTTCATTTAGTCGAAGGGAAAGCCACAGCTACGGGAAAGATTACCTGATCCCTTACAACCTTTATGAGTTCAAACCTCTCGGGGAGGATTATAAATATATTTTGGGCAACGAGATTAATCAAATCGTTCAAATCCAAAATAATAACCGGATCAATGAATCATACAGTCACGGTAATAATTACCAGTTGAACCTGAATCTGAATTACAGCAGGATATTCGGCAGACATTCTATTTCCTCCTTTTTCACCTATGAACAATCCGAAGGAGAAGGGTATGGTTTTTATGCAAGGGCTGAAAACATCGAAACTTATGGTCTTGAAATTCAAAATGCATTTCAAACTAAAACAACAGGAGGAAGTATGAGCGAAAGCGGCGATCTTGGGGCTGTTTTCCGTGTAAATTATTCTTATGCCGATAAGTATTTAATCGAATCTACACTCAGGTATGAAACAACAACATTGTTTGCTCCTGGTGAACGTGATGGACTGTTCCCATCGGCATCAATCGGGTGGATTGTATCGCAGGAAGACTTTTTCCAGAATAATGTGAATTTTATGAATTTTCTCAAAATACGTTATTCGGCGGGACTCATGGGCTATAGTTCGGTTTCTCCATATGAATATAATTTGCAATATTCCCTCGCAAGCAGCCGCTATTTATTTGGGGGTGACAATCCTATTGGCGGATTAGGGATCGGGGGAAAAACAGACGTCGTCAGTTCCGGGGTAACCTGGGAAAAATCGTTCATGCAGAACCTGGGCATTGATATGAAATTCTTTAACAGCAAATTGGGAATAACGGCCGATGGTTTTTATACTTATCAATACGATATTCTGGACCAGAGAACCGTTGAATTCCCGGAAACCGCGGGATTGGGACAGATGCCGGGTGAAAACCTCGGCCGCTTGAAGGCCTGGGGATACGATATGTCGATCAATTATCACGGAAGGATTAGAAGGGATATTTTCTGGGATATCAGCGGGATCTTCTCATATGCCACAAACCGTATCCTGGAGCGACCAACGGAACTGATCCCGGAAGATTTCAGGTATCCAATCGGGCAGAGTACTTCTGCGGAAGGCCGCGAAGAAGGATTTCTATATAGTGGGATTATCCGGACCCAGGATCAATTGGAAGCCCTGAATGAAGAATGGATGGCATTATGGGGTCATGGGTACGAGATTGAGGGAAGACCTGCCGGACTGGGTGCTATGATTTTTGAAGATATAGGCCGTCCCGGGAATATCGGGGCCGGGGAACCAAGAACCGTATTTGAACCGGATGGAGTAATCAATGAATATGATAAGAAATACGTGGAAAGAGTTGGCGATAAGTTTACCTGGAAACACCTGTTGCCTACGAATATCTCCCTTGGACTGAAATGGAGAGATTTGCGGGTAAGCATGTTATGGAGTATGGCGTATGGTATTTCGAACCAGGCGGTTGATAAATTAGCCCGTACGGTTCCGACTACAGAAGATAACTCACCTGCATTCTGGAGTGATTTCTGGACACCTGAAAATCCGAATGCCCAATATCCAAGTCCCTATTATTCCTCTTCAAACCAGTGGGTATCAACTTTCTGGATGGAGGATATTGTCCAATTAAGATTGAGGAACCTTAATATCTCGTACAGTATTCCACAAAAAGCAACCCTGAAATGGGGTATCAGGGAACTTCGGATCTTTTTTGCCGGAACCAATTTGTGGTCGCCGATTACTACCTTCGATTATAAAGAGGATGCGATTGCCAGGTACAACACCTATCCCCTGCTGAAAACGTTCAGCTTTGGATTGAACCTGAAAATCTGATTTGAGAACTGATTTGTAATGAAATATTTAAATATGAAAAACAGTATTCGTATGAAATCAAATTCTTTGATAATATTCACGGCGGTAATGGTATTTTTTACTTCTTGTGAGGCTGTACTTGACAAGCATGATCTCAATGTTCTCGACGAAGAGATCTGGAATGATGAGGCTCAGGCCACGCTCTATGTCAATAACTTATACGTTACCAACATGCCGGGGGAACAATTTGGCGAAAATGCCGGTCTGAGTGACGAATCCTATTCATCAACAGAATCAATGACCAACTTACTCTATGGGTTTGCCACACCCAGCGATATAAATACTGTTACGGTTTTTCATAAAACGAGGTATGAACTGATCCGCCGTATAAATATTTGTATTGAAGGATTGGAAGGATCTTCCCTTGAGGAAAGTGTTAAGTCTCCTATTGTTGGACAAGCATTGTTCTTCAGGGCCTGGCGTTACTGGGAATTGGTTCAACTGTATGGTGGCGTTCCGATTGTTAAATACGTACAGGATCCATTCAAGGAGGATCTGAATGTACCCCGCAGTAAAACTTCTGAGGCTGTAGATGCAATTGTTACAGATTTGGATGAAGCAATTGAGAAATTACCGGTAGAATGGTTACTAACCGAGGATAAAGGACGTATAAACAGTGGTGCAGCAGCGGCGTTTAAAGGACGGGTATTATTAGCCTGGGCAAGTCCGATGTTCAATCCTGAAAATAAGCAGGATCGTTGGCAAAGGGCGTATGATGCCAATTTACAGGCCATCGACCTGTTGTCACAAATGAATGCTCCAAGGGCACTTCATCCCGATTTTGATGCTGTTTTTACAACGGATGTCCTCAATAACATGGAGGCAGTAATTTACAGGAGATACAGTCTTAGCGCAGGCACGGAGTATACCCATGGATGGGAAGGGAGTGTACGGCCACCATCAGGTGGGGGTAACGGTAGTTACAGTCCCACATGGGAACTGGTGAAAGCATTTCCAATGGCCGACGGAAAATTAATTGCCGAACCCGGATCCGGTTACGATTCAACCTATTTCTGGCAGAATCGTGACCCCAGGTTCTATGCAACGATTGGCTATAACGGATCGGAATGGGAAATGACCGGCCGTGAAGAAACAAATCTATGGTGTTTCATGCATGTGAAGGAAACCAACCGTGTACCATCTACCGGATTCTATAATAAAAAAGCCACGGATCCTGCTGTCAGCAAGGAGGATGTATCACAAACAAGTACGGCATGGATTGAACTTCGTTATGCAGAAGTATTATTGAATTTTGCGGAATGTGCCAACGAACTTGGAAAAACCGCCGAAGCCCTGGAAAAAATACGCAGCATTCGCGAGCGTGCCGGAATTGAATCCGGTGGAGGCGAATATGGAATTTCAAATACGGTTACCCAAAACGATCTCAGGCAAATAATTATGATAGAAAGACAGGTTGAACTGGCTTTCGAAAATAAACGCTACTGGGATCTCAGGCGCCGTAAAATGTTCCGTGAGGATTTGGGACAGTATATCAAAAAACTCAACGGTACGCAGCGCCACGGTTTCAGGTACCTGGCTATAGCTGGCTGGAATAATGAAGTTGAAGATGAAACATCTCCGTATTACGGGCAGTTGAGGATTGATACAGCTTTGGCTAACGGGTATCTTGATTTGAACGATCAGGCCAGTTACAGGACGTACTTTTTAACTACGTATAAAAGTATGGATTATTATAATGAACAATATATTGATATAAATTACCTGCCGTTATATGACTTTTTCGCAGTTCCTTCTTCCATGCTGGAAAAAAGCCCTGCAATTGAGCAAACATTAGGATGGGCGAACGGTACGTTCGATCCCCTGCAGTAGCAGCAGGCTTTAAGGAAAGGTAAGTGAAACAGCCGATGAAGATGATCCGGAGGATGCTCCGGGCTGTATCCCGGCATATATTGTATACGCCTCGGATAAGACAGGCAAACGGACAATAAGTAAAATTGCCTGGCGTTCGTTCTAAACGAACGCTTTAAACATAATTGGAATATTAATGTAAAAGCAAGTATAATGAGAACAATTAAGATATTCAGCCTGGCCCTGCCCGGGCTGTTCCTGGTGCATTCCTGCACAATGGCACAGTACCCTAAAGTGCCCGATGATATCGAGGCGGAAACCGCGAAAATGATGAGGGAGGTACAGAAAAGATCCGATGAGGCATGGGAGAAGGCGGTTCCCATCATTGAACGGGAGGCGGATGAAGGAAGACCCTATGTCCCCTGGGCATATCGGCCGACAGACCTGCTCCAGGCAGAGATCCCGGCATTCCCGGGTGCCGAGGGGGGAGGCATGTATACCTGCGGGGGCCGGGGCGGAAAAGTCATCACGGTCACCAGCCTTGAAGACAGCGGTCCGGGTACGTTCCGGGAAGCCTGTGAACAGGGCGGTGCCCGGATCATCGTGTTCAACGTGGCCGGCATCATCCGGCTGGAGACCCCCGTGATCATCCGTGCGCCCTACCTGACCCTTGCCGGGCAGACCGCTCCGGGCGACGGGGTGTGCATTGCAGGCGAGACCGTCTGGATCAATACCCACGATGTGATCATCCGCCATATGCGCTTCCGCAGGGGGGAGACCAATGTCGGCAGGAGAGACGACGCCCTGGGGGGAAATCCCGTGGGCAATATTATGCTCGATCATATTTCGGCCAGCTGGGGACTGGATGAGAACATCTCCCTGTACCGGCATATGTACCAGAAGGACCCTCGCAAGCAGGCGGCCAAACTCGGTACCGTAAACCTGACCATCCAGAATTCCATTTCTTCGGAGGCCCTGGATGCTTACAATCATGCTTTCGGGAGCACTTTGGGGGGTGAGAATGCGTCCTTCATGAGAAACCTCTGGGCCTGTAATGTCGGCAGGAATCCCTCCATTGGCTGGAACGGCGTTTTCAATTTCGTGAACAATGTCCTCTTCAACTGGTGGAACCGAACGGTTGACGGCTCTGACTATTCCGGGCTTTACAATATCATCAATAACTATTACAAGCCCGGTCCCATGACACCGATCGGCAGGCCTATCTCGCATCGCATCCTGAAACCGGAGTCCGGCCGGAGTTACCTGGGGTACCAGGTATACGGGCGGGCCTATGTGAACGGGAATATTGTCGAAGGCAATGAGAAGGTAACCAGGGACAACTGGGACGGCGGAGTCCAGATCGAAGACATGCCCGATGCCGGGGAATTTACCAAACGCCTCCGGTATGACAAGCCCTTCCCCATGCCGCATATGACCATAATGCCTGCCGGGGAAGCCTATGAGTTCGTGCTGGACAATGCCGGCGCCACCCTCCCGGAAAGGGATGCCGTGGACCAGAGGATCATCCGCCAGGTCCGCACCGGCCGGATCGAATACGTGGAAGGCGCGGAAACATCCACGGGAAGCCAGTACATCCGGCACCGCCTGCCGGACGATTCCTATAAAAAGGGTATTATCCGGAACATCCAGCAGGTCGGGGGCTACCCGGAATATTCGGGCAAACCCTACACGGATTCGGACGGCGACGGGATGCCCGATGCATGGGAGAAGAAATACGGAAAGCTCGGGCTCGATCCCAGTGATCCATCGGATGCGAACCAGGACTGCAACGGTGACGGTTATACGAACATCGAAAAATACATAAACGGGATCGATCCGACAAGGAGGGTGGACTGGACCGACCCGGCGAATAACACGGATACGCTTGCAAAGAACCATGGCGTCGAACGTTAAGAACGTAGTGCTGATCCTGCTTTTCCTGGTCCCCGTCCTTTTCAACGAATCCGCCGGAGCCCAGTCAGGGGACGAGGAATACCTGGAGGTCGTAACCCGCAGGGCGGAAAAAATCGTACGGACCCTGGATCTCAACGATCCCGAAAAGGAACTCCGGGTGCGTGACCGCATCGCCATGCAGTATGTTCGGTTGAGCGCCATACACGATGACAGGGACCGGGAGCTGGATGAGGCCTCCGGGCGGAACCGGGAAAAACGCATCCGCACAGAGGCGGATAAGAAGATCGCCAGGCTGCATAAAGCCTACCTGGATGACCTTTCGCAGGAACTGAGCCCGGACCACGTGGATATGGTTAAGGACGGGATGACCTATGGTCTGGTTGAGCATACCTACCATGCATACCTGTCTCTTCTGCCTGATCTGACGGAGGCCCAGAAGCAGAGGATCATGGAATGGCTGGTTGAGGCCAGGGAGATCGCCATGGACGCGGGTTCTTCAGAGGAAAAACATTACTGGTTCGGAAAATACAAGGGAAAGATCAACAATTACCTCTCGGCGGAGGGATACGACCTGAAAAAAGCCGAACAGAACCGATGAAGGTCATCCCGGTTCCATACAGACCCGGTATGTGGCTCATCCTGCTGATGGCCTGCAGCCTTCACCTGTCCTGTTCCGATGGGAGCGGGGATTTCCCTACGATTGAAAGGGACCGGGACGGGGGACTCCAATACATTTACGATGCAAGGGGAAACCGTGTACCCGATTTCTCCTACTGCGGATATAAAGCCTCGGAATCATACATACCGGATGTGCCGGTACGCCTGGTCCTTCCACATGTAGAAGGGGATGCAGCTCCCCTGCTCCAGGCAGCCATAGAGGAGCTGGGCAGGCTTCCGGCCGATAAAAACGGATTCAGGGGTGCCATCCTGCTCGGCCGGGGCGTTTACCAGCTTGAAGGAAGGGTGAGGATCGAACACTCCGGGATCGTGATCCGGGGAAGCGGAACGGATGAGGACGGGACCGTACTCCTGGCGGAAGGGGAAGACCGGATGACCCTCATACGGGTTGCCGGCTCGGGAAAACCTCTCCCCGGGAAAGCCTGTGCCGTTGAGGGCACTTATGTTCCCGTGAATGCTATGGAGGTCCCGGTTCAGGGGCCACATGATCTCAAGAAGGGCGACCGCGTGCTGGTTCACAGGCCCTCCACCAAGGAGTGGATCGGTGCCCTGGGCATGGGAGAATTCGGAGGCGGCATATCTTTGAACAGATGGAAACCGGGGCAGAGAGACCTTTACTGGGACCGCACCGTCACCGGTGTAAAAGGCAATACGATCCTCCTGGACGCACCCATCACCACAGCCCTGGACCCGGATTACGGGGGGGGTGAACTGATTCCCTACACCTGGCCGGGCCGGATCCGGAACATCGGCATTGAAAACCTGAAGCTTGTTTCAGCTTACGATCCATCGAATCCGAAGGATGAGGACCACTGCTGGATGGCCGTTACCATGGAAAACGTCGAAGATGCCTGGGTACGGTGTGTGGAATTCGAACATTTTGCAGGCTCGGCCGTGGCCGTATATGAAAGCGCCCGCCGCATCACGGTGGAGGACTGCATATCCCTGGCCCCGGTTTCCGAGATCGGCGGACAGCGGAGGTACAGTTTTTTTACCATGGGACAGCAATGCCTCTTCCAGCGGATCCATGCGGAAGACGGCTACCATGATTTCGCAGCGGGTTTCTGCGCCGCCGGACCCAATGCATTCGTGCAGTGCGAATCCCTTCTTCCCCATAGTTTCAGCGGGGCCATCGACAGCTGGGCATCCGGCCTGCTGATGGATATCGTAAACGTCGAAGGGCAGGCCATCCGATTCAAAAACCGGGAACAGGAAGCCATGGGTACGGGCTGGTGCGCAGCCAATTCCGTTCTCTGGCAGTGCTCTGCATCCCGCATCGATTGTTATGCGCCGCCTACCGCGGACAACTGGGCCTTCGGATGCTGGGCGGAGTTTGCGGGGGACGGCCACTGGGCGGAATCCAACAACCACATACGCCCCCGGAGCCTCTTTTATGCGCAGCTTGCCGGGAGGCTCGGAAAACCGGTCGAAGATTTTGTCGACCGGATCCTGCCTTTCCGGTATATCTCAACCACCAGTCCCACTCCCGAGCTTGCCGTCGAACTCACTGCGCAAGCATACGAGCCGGCACCCTCCCTTCTGGAATGGATACGGGGAGCTTCATTGCGCCATCCCATAACCCTGGATGCGGAGGGGGCTGAAGTATTCCGGACGGTCCCGTCAAGACCGGATAAACCGGCAAAGGAAATTTCCCCGATCCGCATCGAGAACGGATGGCTGGCCTCCAACGGCGTGGTCCTTGCGGGAGACCGGATATCGGTACCCTTCTGGAGGGGAGACCCCCGGCCATACGCAGCTGCAGAGGCCAGGCCGGCGGTGACCCGGTTTGTTCCCGGCCGCTACGGATGGGGCTATACCGACGAGCTGGATTACCTTGCCGCCTGGCTCGAACGGAACCACATTACCGCCCTGGAACATCAATACGGGTTATGGTACGATCGCAGGAGGGATGACCACGAGCGCATACGGCGCATGGACGGGGAGGTATGGGCCCCATTCTATGAACAGCCCTTTGCCAGGTCGGGTAAGGGTTTGGCCTGGGACGGGCTCAGCAAGTACGACCTTACAAAATTCAATCCATGGTACTGGGATCGCCTGAGGGAATTTGCCGACCGGGCGGAAGACAGGGGCATAATTCTGGTACACCAGCACTATTTCCAGCACAACATCCTGGAGGCCGGCGCCCACTGGGCGGATTTCCCCTGGCGCACGGCCAACAACGTGAACGGGACGGGATTCCCGGAGCCGCCAAATTATGCGGGGGACAAACGCATTTTTATGGACGCGCAGTTTTACGACACGACCCATCCCGTCCGAAAGGAACTGCACCGGCAATACATCCGGAAATGCCTGGATAATTTTGCAGGCAATTCGAACGTGATCCACCTGGTCAGCGCGGAGTATACGGGTCCCCTGCACTTTGTCCAGTTCTGGCTGGATGTGATCCGCGAATGGGAGTCCGAGACCGGCATGGATGCGAGGGTGGGACTCAGCGCCACCAAGGACGTCCAGGATGCCATACTGAACGACCCGGTACGCTCCGCCGTGGTGGATTTGATCGACCTGAGGTACTGGGCATACCGGGAAGACGGCTCGCTCTATGCCCCGGAAGGGGGGCAGCACATGGCCCCGAGGCAGCATGCCCGCAAGATCCCTCCGGGGGACCGATCCTTCGACCAGGTGTACCGGGCCGTGCTTGAATACCGGACCTCCTTTCCCGGAAAGGCGGTAACCTGCTCGGAAAGGGAATCGGCGGTTTTCGGCTGGGCGGTATTCATGGCCGGGGGATCCCTGCCCCGCCTGCCCGGGGGATTGCCCCGTGAATTCCTGGAGGATGCTGCCGCAATGGAACCGGTCAGCCCGGCCGGGCAAAAGGACCCGGTCCCCACGCTGAAGGCAGGGAACGGGGAGAGGATTGCCTATGTATCTGCCACCGGTAGCACGGAACTGGATCTGACCGATATCGGCGGAACGGCAAGTGCCTTCTGGATCAATCCGGCCACAGGACGGATCATAAAGGAAACGGGTACCCTGGAAACGGGAGGGACCATAGGCCTGGCAAAACCGGCCGGCGGACCGATGATCCTGTGGCTGAAAATCGATCATCCAAAAATCGAACCGAAATGAGAAAAACAATCCTTGCCCTCGGGGCCTTCATGGTCCTCTCGGCTGCCTGCCGGCAGGCTCCGCCGGGGCCCGAACCGATGGCACCCATAAGAGTTTCGGAAAACAAACGCTTTTTTTCGGATCCGGACGGAAATCCCTTTTTCTGGCTGGGGGATACAGGCTGGCTGTTGTTTACGAAGTTAAGCAGGGAGGAAGCCGCAACCTACCTGGAGAACAGGGCGAAGAAGGGTTTTAACGTAATCCAGGTAATGGTCCTCCACACCCTTTCCGCATGCAACATTTACGGGGATTCGGCCCTTACCGGAGGGAATGTGGCCAATCCCCTGGTCACGGAAGGAAGTCTTTATACGGACCCTGAACAATACGATTACTGGGACCATGTGGACTACGTGATAGACCTGGCCGCTGAAAAAGGCCTGCACATGGCCCTGGTTGCGGTATGGGGATCGAACGTACGATCCGGCGGCGTTAGCAGGGAAGAGGCAGCATCCTATGCTGCATGGCTGGCGGAGCGTTACCGGGACCGGCCCAACATCATATGGGTGAACGGGGGGGATACCCCCGGGTACGACTCCACCGCGACATGGAACATCATGGGCTCCACCCTGGATGAACACGACCCGAACCACCTGATCACCTTCCATCCCAGGGGCAGGCTGCAGTCCTCCATGTGGTTCCACGACGAGCCCTGGCTGGACTTCAACATGTTCCAGTCCGGCCACCGCCGCTACGACCAGGACGATACCGAGCTCAATTACGGGGAGGACAACTGGAGGTACGCGGCAGCCGATTATGCCCTGACACCGGTAAAACCCACCCTGGACGGAGAACCTTCATACGAGGGCATCCCACAGGGATTGCACGACCCAGGCCAGCCTTACTGGACCGACCGGGATGTACGCAGGTATGCTTACTGGTCCGTGTTTGCGGGCTGCTGCGGATTTACTTACGGGCACAACGCGGTGATGCAGTTCCACCGGTCCCAGGACAGGAACCCGGCTTACGGGGCAAGGGAATACTGGTTCGATGCCATCGACGCACCCGGTGCATCCCAGATGGTCCATCTGAAACAGCTTATGCTGTCCCGCTCCTATTTCGACCGGGTCCCCGACCAAAGCATCGTGGGAAGCAGCCAGGGGGAACGGTACGATTACCAGGCGGCCACCCGGGGAAAAGATTACGCCTTCATTTATACCTACAACGGCAGGGAGATCGAAGTGAAGATGGGGAAAATCGAAGGCGACCTCGTCCGTGCCGGCTGGTTCGATCCCCGGACCGGGGAAACCACCTTCATAGGGGAATACGAGAATACCGGAACACAGCTTTTCGATCCTCCCGGTGAAGCGGCAGACGGAAACGACTGGGTCCTGGTCTTCGATTCCATGGTACATTAAAACCGGGAAACGATGAACAGAATGCTGATCTTCCTGTTCTCTGCCTACCTGGCCGCAACATCTTGCAGCCGGGCAGATGAGGTGTGGCTTTTCAGCTCCTTCCGGGAACCCGCCACGGACGGCCTGTACCTGGCCTTCAGCCACGACGGCCTTCACTGGGAGGACCTGGGCGGGCCCTACCTGGAGCCCGTTGTCGGCAACGATTCCCTGATGCGGGACCCATCCGTTGCAAGGGATGCCGACGGTGTCTTTCACATGGTGTGGACCTGTTCCTGGGCGAACGACAACGGATTCGGCTATGCGTCCACAAGGGACCTGATCCACTGGTCCCCCCAGAAATTCATCCCGGTTATGGCGCATGAGCCAGCCACGGTCAACGTATGGGCACCGGAACTCTATTACGATGAAAAAAACGGTGAGTTCATCGTCATCTGGGCTTCGACCATACCCTACCGGTTCGAAAAGGGCCTGGAAGAAGAGCGGAACAATCACCGGATGTACTATACCACCACAAAGGATTTTGTGGATTTCTCACCGGCCAGGCTATACCTGGATCCCGGCTTCAGCGTCATCGATGCGGTGATCGTGAAAAGGGGGGAGGGCGATTACGTGCTGGTGATGAAGGATAACACCCGCCCCATGCGGAACCTGAAGGTGGCTTTCGGGGACTCCCCCCTGGGACCCTGGGAAAACATCTCCGAACCCTTTACCGGCCAGTTTACCGAAGGCCCGACCGTGCTTCGGTCCGGCGACACCTGGCTGATCTATTTCGATGCTTACCGGGACAGGAAATACGGGGCCGTTAAAACGAATGATTTCGTAACTTTTAAGGATGTTTCGGATGAGATCAGCCTGCCGGAAGGGCATAAGCACGGGACCATCTTCAAGGCGGATGAAAAGGTTCTTCGGGGACTGAAGGCGCGGTCCATGGAATTGAAAAGAACGACCGCTAATCAAGGCGATCAATAAGACACAGGAAATGTATAAACGTTACGTTTTCATACCGGTGATTTGTACTCTCTTCCTGCTGAACGTGTGCAGCGGTGGGGGACCGGAACTGCCTACGTATACCGGGAAGATCCTGAACAACCCCGACTACCACCACGGGCAGCTACACCCGGCAGTGGGCGTTCACAACATCCAGGTAATGAGGGCCGACCGGGAGGTACCGGATTCTGCTGACGGGTTCGGGTGGACCTACAACCATGCGCCCATGCTGGCCTGGTGGAACGACATCTTCTACCTCCAGTACCTGAGCAACCCGGTGGGGGAGCATGTCCCCCCGGGACAGACACTGCTCGCCACATCCCCCGACGGGTATAACTGGAGCCGACCCGTTGTACTTTTCCCGCCTTACCGCATCCCGGACGGGACGGTCAAAACCGGGCGGACCGATACGGCATTCAACCTGCATGCGGTCATGCACCAGCGCATGGGTTTCTATGTATCAAAGGAAAACCGTCTGTTCACTTTCGGTTACTACGGGATCAGCATGGATAAGAAAGACAGTCCCAACGACGGGAACGGCATCGGAAGGGTCGTCCGGGAGATATACCCGGACGGAAATTTCGGTCCCATTCATTTCATCCGGTACAACCACGGATGGGATGCATCCAATACGGATTACCCGTTCTTCACTTCCAGCAGCGACAGCGGGTTCATTAAAGCCTGCAATGAAGTGCTTGACAATCCCCTTTTAATGCAGCAGTGGAACGAAGAATCCGACCGCGACGATCCCATCATACCGATGACAAAGGAATACAAGGCCTTCTGCTATTACCACCTGCCCGACGGCAGGATAGTGGGACTCTGGAAACACGCCCTTACGGCGATCAGTGAGGATGGAGGCTATACCTGGACAACACCCGTCAGGGCCCCGGGATTCGTGAATGCGAATGCGAAGATATGGGGACAGAGAACCTCCGACGGAAGGTATGCAACGGTCTACAATCCCTCGGATTTCCGGTGGCCGCTTGCGCTTTCCGTTAGCGAGGACGGGCTTGATTACCATAACCTCCTGCTGGTCAACGGGGAGATTACGACCATGCGGTACGGGGGTAATTACAAGTCCTACGGCCCGCAGTATGTCCGCGGCATCCTGGAAGGCAACGGAATACCGCCGGACGGAAAACTCTGGGTATGCTACAGCATGAACAAGGAGGACATATGGGTATCCGCCATTCCCGTACCGGTCCGGGAAGAAGCTGCCGGGCATGTGTCGGAGGAATTCAATGAAATGGATCCCGGAAGCGAGCTGGAGCACTGGAATATTTTCAGTCCCCGCTGGGCCCCGGTAAAAATCGAAACCGCAGAAGACGGCAGGCGCCGGCTTGCCATGCGCGACAGCGACCCCTTCGATTATGCGCGGGCTGAAAGGCTGTTTCCGCCATCCGGGGAGGTCGCCGTGGATTTCTCGCTGGTACCCGGGCGGGATGACCACGGAAAATTGTATATTGAGATGCAGGACGGAAAAGGTATACCGGCCATGCGCCTGATTTTCGACGAGGACGGTTTCCTCAGGCATAAGTCGGGGTACAGGCTGAAAAATATCATGAGATACAGGGAAGGGCAGGAATACAATATACGCATTGAGGCCCGTATCGGAAACCGCTTTTATGAAGTATTCATTAATAACGAAAGGAAAGCTGCGGGATTATTCTTCTCCCCGGTCCACAACCTGGAAAGGATCACTTTCAGGACGGGCGGCATAAGGCGGTTCCCGGACACGGATACCCCGACCGACCAGGATTTTGATGTAAGGCAGGACGGGAAACCGGACAGGGAGGCAGTGTACTATATAAATTATTTACGAACAGAAAAACTGGATTAACAGGAGGAGATGAAGGAAATGAGAAATTTCAGGAACGGACTTGCCGGGTTACTGGCATTAATGAGTTTGATTATTATCACCGGGGAGGCCTACGCCCAGCTGCCGGCATTTCCGGGAGCCGAAGGATTCGCAAAGTATGTGACCGGGGGCCGCGGGGGAGAAGTCCTTGCGGTGACAACACTGGAAGATGATGTGTCTGATCCGCCGGAAGGAAGCCTGCGCTGGGTGCTGGAACAATATATTGACATAATCCCGCATCCTACGGTCCCGGGAGCCACACTCAAGATACCAAGACCCCTGACAGTGGTATTCAGGGTGTCGGGCATAATTGTATTAAATGGTGAACTGAGTGTATCCAGGGACAACCTTACCCTGGCCGGACAGACGGCACCGGGCGACGGGATCTGTTTCAAGAATTATGGAGTAACCCTCAGGGGGAATAACGTCATCATACGCTACCTGCGGTTCAGGCCGGGAGTGGACGCAGGTGAAGCTGCCCTCTCGCCGGGTATTGCGGGACTGAGCGTAGAGAATTGCACGAATATTATGGTGGACCACTGCTCTTTCGGCTGGGCCAATGAAGAATGTGCCATATTCTATGACAACCAGTATACCACCGTTCAGTGGTGCATTGCCCATGAGGGATTGTATGACGCTTACCACCACAAGGGTGTACGTTCATACTGCGGCGTCTGGGGGGGACAGTTTGCCTCGTATCATCATAACCTGATCGCCCATAACCAGAGCCGTACCATCCGCTTTAATGGGGCCAGGGCACACGACACCTATGCCCGGGTCGATTACCGCAACAATGTGATCTACAACTGGGGAAAGTCCAATTCCTGTTACGGTGGCGAAGTGGAAATAACCGGCGGGTATTCCCGTGCGAACATAGCGAACAATTATTACAAACCCGGACCCGCAACACCCACCTCTCTGTATTTTATTGGTCCCAGCTATACCGCGGATAAGGCAAAGGGCGTCGGGCAATGGTACATCGACGGGAATGTCATGGTTTCAAATACGGTAAAGACCGATTCGAACTGGGCCGGTGTGAGCTGGTCAGAAATACCTTCATCCCTGCGGGAGAAAGCGAGATCGGAAGAACCATTCCGGATGGAAGAACCCCTGCCAACGGAAACGGCGGAGGAGGCATACCAGTCGGTCCTGGATATGGTCGGCGCCGCCTGCCCGAAACGTGATACCGTTGACGCCCGGATAATATATGAGACCCTGAACGGGATCGCTACAGGAGACGGGACCAGGGGCGAGGGAATCATCGATACCCCGGACTCCGTTGGGGGATACCCGGATTACCTTACCTACGATGTACCCACCGATGCGGACCAGGACGGCATGGACGACGACTGGGAGCTGGCGAACGGCCTCGACCCGGCAGACCCGGATGACCGCAACGACCTCCACGAATCAGGATATACCATGCTTGAAGTATACATAAACGGCCTGGTGGAGGATTTTACCCAGATCCTGCCTCCTGTAGTACATGTGAAAGGCATACAGGAGAACTACTGCATTGGTGTGGCACCCTCCTCAATGGTAGGATCGCCAAGGGGTGGAAGCTTTGAGGCCGGAACGGGTTTCTCGGTTTACGGCGACAGCCTGGTCTTCCATCCTGAAGCCAGCGGTGATTACGAATTGAAATACGTGTATTCAGATGGAGAAAGCTATACGGATTCGGTCACTGAAGTAATTACCATCCACCCGCTTCCCGAGGCTTCTGTGACCGGGCTGGATGCCTCCTATATGGTGGGGGACAGGGCCTTCATCGGAGGTGATCCGGTTGGAGGGAGCTTCCTGCCGGGACCCGGCATTACGGTGATGCCGGAGAGCCAGGCCATGTTCCAGCCCCAGGATACCGGGCAGTATGAAGTGTTTTACCGGTATATTGACCAGTACGGCTGCCTTACGGATGCTTCGGCCACCACCCTCGTCTATCCCTCAACGGGAACTGCCGACCTGTCTTCAAATCGCAGCCTCAGGCTCTATCCGAATCCCGCTGGTGATTATATCAGGATTGGTGGTGCAGCAGATATTTCGACAGTATCGATATTTAATATAGACGGAGTGCTCTTAAAACATCTGGAAATGACCGGTGAACCGGTCATCCGTATCGAAGGTCTGGACGGCGGGGTTTATATCATGCGAATCGTCACTGAAAAAGGATCAGTGGTACGAAGATTCGTCAGGATGTAATACCGGCGGATGGCCGGCAGAAAAGCATAACAGCCTGGCAAGTCCAGGGATTTTAACAGGGCCATGAGGACGTATCTGATCATACCGGCGTATTGCTTGTTGCTGCTGCCTGCCTGCACTGCCGGTCAGCCGGCCGGCCAGGGCAGTTCCCGTCTGCTCGAGGCTGAAGATTTCCGCCATTACGTCGAATATTTCAACCGAATGGAAGACGAGAACATTGTCCAGGCCATTCCCAATGCAGAAGCATGGGAGTGGATGGCTAAGAACATCCCCCTGTTCGAATGCCCTCAGGATAATTTCGAGGAGATGTTCTACTATCGCTGGTGGACCCTGCGAAAGCACATCCGGGGAACGCCCCAGGGTTACGTAATGACCGAATTCCTTGTCAAACGATCCTATGCCGATCGATATAACATGATCAGCTGTGCCCTCGGCCACCAAATCTTCGAAGCCCGCTGGCTCCACGACCCGCAATACCTCGATGATTATGTCCACGTCTGGTACCGGGGCAGGGAGGGAGGCCGGATGGAAAAACTGCGGTCCTTCAGCAGCTGGACAGCCTGGGCTCTTTATAACCGTTACCTGGTGTGGAAGGACCGGGAATACCTGCTGGATATGCTGCCGGACCTGGATTCGGAGTACCGTGCCTGGGAATCGGACCACCGCCTGGAAAACGGCCTGTTCTGGCAGTACGATGTCCGGGACGGAATGGAAGAGCAGATCAGCGGGGGCCGGAGGGAACACAACGCCCGGCCGACCATTAATTCCTACATGTACGGGAATGCCCTGGCCATTTCCCGGATCGCCGGAATGGCCGGCAAAGAGGACCTGGCCAGGGAGTATGCCGCCAAGGCAGATACCCTGAAAAGCCTCGTGGAAAAAGTTCTGTGGAATCCCGGGAGCCGGTTTTACGAGACCCGGAAGGAAAACGGGGAATTCGCGCAGGTCAGGGAAGCCATCGGGTATCTCCCCTGGTATTTCGGGCTTCCCGGCCCGGGACACGAGCAGGCCTGGCGGCAGGTGATGGATCCAGGAGGTTTTTTAGCCCCTTTCGGGCTGACCACCGCCGAACGCCGCCACCCGGATTTCCGTTCGCACGGATGCTGCAATTGCGAATGGGACGGGGCCGTTTGGCCCTTTGCCACATCTCAGACCCTGACCGCCATGGCCATGCTCCTGGATGCAGGTCTTCCGGCACCGGTGAACGATTCCGTCTTTTTCAGGCATATGGAACTCTACGTGGAATCGCAGTACTACAGGGGCCGGCCTTACATCGGGGAATACCTGGACGAGTCCACCGGGTACTGGCTGAAGGGGGACCAGGAAAGGAGCCGGTATTACAACCATTCCACATTCAACGACCTGGTTATCACGGGGATCGTGGGACTCCGGCCCAGGGCAGACGAGGTGATCGAAGTAAATCCGCTGATCCCTGGGGGCAAATGGGACTGGTTCTGCCTGGACAGGATCCTTTACCATGGGAAGATCCTGACGATCTTCTGGGACCGGGACGGGACCCGCTACGGAAAAGGTAAGGGATTCCACGTGCTGGCCAACGGGGTGGAAGTCGCCTACTCTGAAAAACTTGAAAAAATACTCAGCCGATGAAAAAAGGCAACCCAAACCCGCTGTTAGAGCCTGCGTCTGTCCGGGAAAGCGCTTATTCCCCGCCCTCACCGTCGTCCGAACCGATACAAGGTAAAAAATTTTCCTTTGGGATGCTTCTGATCCTCCTGGTGCTGGCGTCTGCCTGCAATCCGTCAGGGGAATGGAAACAGGGAGTAGTGCTGGAAGAATTCATTTTTGAGCAGGCCCCGTTCCCCTCCTGCCATGCGGCGACGATTGCCGAGGCTCAGGGGGGATTGGTGGCCGCCTGGTTCGGGGGGACCCGTGAACGGCACCCGGATGTCTGCATCTGGTTCAGCCACAGGCAGGAAGGGGGG
>CAZNQG010000039.1:0-28493 GCA_964575235.1 uncultured Bacteroides sp. | reverse complement strand
AGCTTGATCTGGGTTACATCAAACTCGGAGTTCTTCTTTAGTTCCTCCTGCAGAATGCTATGGGCCTGCTCGATACAGGAGTCACAGATATGCCCGGATATGCCGGCAATCAGTAGGTTGGTATCGCGTTTTTCTCTTCCGCAAAAAGAACATCGGTCCATTTTCGGAGGTTTTAAGGTTTATTTTTTCTCTTTATTAAGTACTTCGTCGATCATCCCGTATTCAAGGGCTTCCTTGGCGGTCATCCAGTGGTCGCGATCGGCGTCTTTCTCGATCTTTTCGATATCGTTCCCGGAATGCGTCGCAATGATCTGGTATAGTTCTTTTTTAAGCTTCAGTATTTCCCGGGTTGTGATTTCGATATCGGATGCCTGACCCTGTGCCCCGCCCATGGGCTGATGGATCATGATCCTGGAATGGGTCAGTGCGGAGCGTTTCCCCTTGGTCCCTGCCGTCAGCAGTACGGCTCCCATGGAGGCCGCCATGCCGGTGCATATGCTGGCGACATCCGAACTGATGTACTGCATGGTATCGTATATGCCCAGTCCCGCATGAACGGACCCGCCCGGTGTATTGAAATAGATCTGTATGTCCTTGGTCGGATCGGATGAATCGAGGAAAAGCAGCTGGGCCTGTATGATGTTTGCCACATAATCGTCGATCGGCAGTCCCAGGAAAATGATCCGGTCCATCATCAGGCGCGAAAAGACATCCATCGTGGCGATGTTAAGCTGACGCTCCTCGATGATGGTCGGTGATATATAATTGCCCCAGATCGAGGCATACCGCTGCAGGGTCATGCTGCTGATCCCCATGTGTTTGGTGGCATATTTGTTGAATTCGTTCGGGTTCATGGCGGAGATTTTTTACGAAATTAATTATTCTCGAACAATTTATTGAATTTTTCCAGTGTAATTTGCTTATTATCAAGCTTGATCTGTGAGCGGATATGGTCCATTACCTTACGGTCCAGTATCCTTTCCACGATCCTTCTCCGTTCCTCCTCCTTCTTCAGCATCTCGGTGGCATAACTTGCCAGGTTCTCGTCCGGTACGTTCATCATGCCGTACTGGCGAAACTGCTGCAAGGCCGTCTCTTTGGCGGCGGCTTTGATTTCCTCGGCTTCGACCTTGACCTCCCGGTCCCGCACGATCTGGTCTCGGATCAACTGCCATTTCAGGTCGTCCTCGAATTTAGGGAAATCCTCCTCGATCTGCTCGGCCGTGAACTTGTCCTCATTTACCAGGGCGAGCCAGCGTTTGAGGAATTTTTCCGGCAGTCTGATCTTGTATTTCTTCAACATTGCGCTTTTGACATCCAGTGTGAAGCGGTATTCGCTGTCCCGTGCCAGTCCCTTTTTCAGATCTTCTGATATGCGATCCTCGAATTCCCCGATTGATTTCACCACATCCTTCCCGTAAAGCCGGTCGAAAAGTTCCTGGTTGATCTCGGCCTTCCGGAAAATGGAGATTTCCTTTACGGTAAAGCGAAAATTGGGTGCTATTTCGGGGACTGCAGACTTGTCGATCTTGAGCAGGGATGCGATCTCGGTTTCATTGGGGAAAGCATTCCGTACGTTTAGGTCGATGGATTCCCCTGCCTGGCGGGCTATGAAGGAGTTCTTGATCTTTTCGTCCCGGATCACCTCGAGGGAAAAATAGGCGTCGTAGGAACGGATCCCTCCCTCCACCGGGTTGCCCTCGGTGTCGATCTGTATGAAATCCCCCTTCAGGGTTTCGGTCCCCCCGACCTGTTCGACGGGAATCATCTGTCCCATCCTGCCCGCGTAGGAATCCTTCGTCTCCTCGATCATTTTCTTGTCGATCTGTATTTCGTAGAAGGGAATTTTATCTCTGGGCCCCAGCGTGATGTCCAGTTCCGGTGCGAGTCCCAAATCAAACTCAAACTCAAACTCGGTTTGTTTCTCCCAGTCGATTTCCCTTTCCTGGTTCTCGCTGGGCAGCGGCTCCCCCAGAATGCGTATGTTCTCCTCTTTCAGGTAGTTCTGAACCGATTCCGAAACCAGTTTGTTGATTTCCTCCACCATGACCGGGGTGCGGTACATCTTGCGTACCAGTCCCGCAGGAACCTTCCCCGGCCGGAACCCATTGAGGGTAACCTTCCTGCGGTAATCTTTCAGAACCTTTTCAACCCGGTCGTTATAATCCTTTTCCTCGATGCGCACTTTCAGCGTCGCATTCTGCTCATCGAGGATCTCTTTGGTAATGTTCATGCCTGTGTTATTTATGTATCAGCTTTCCCTTTCTAAAAAACCGCCAAGTGAGCGACAAAACATCGCCCGTCTGGCGGTTGTGTCCTTATTACGGGTGCGGATGAAGGGACTCGAACCCCCATGCCCGAAGGCACCAGATCCTAAGTCTGGCGCGTCTACCAATTCCGCCACATCCGCAAAATTCGACGGCAAATTTATCCTTTTTTCCTGAAAAAGTCAACGCAAGTTACCCACGCGCTGCCGGACGGTCGCAAAGGGATTGACCGGGACAGGTATGCAACAATGCAGGGGGGATGAACGGATTTCCGGCAGGCCTTGGCCTACCTCAATTCAAACTTCTTGCCCAGGTAGACCCGCCGCACCTGTTCATCCTGGGCCAGGTCGGCGGCGGATCCGGATTTCATGATGTTCCCCTCAAACAGCAGGTAGGCCCGGTCCGTAATGGATAGGGTTTCATGGACATTGTGGTCCGTGATCAGGATGCCTATGTTCTTTTCTTTCAGGCTGGAAACGATGTCCTGGATGTCTTCCACGGCAATGGGATCGACGCCCGCGAAGGGTTCGTCGAGGAGGAAGAATTTCGGACTCAGGGCCAGGGCCCGGGCTATTTCGGTGCGGCGGCGTTCGCCCCCGGAAAGCTGGATTCCCAGGCTTTTGCGGATCTTGAGCAGGCCGAATTCCTTGAGGAGGGATTCGGCACGTTCCATTTGTTCCTCCCTTGAATGGTTTGACATTTCGAGCACGGCATAAAGGTTATCCTCCACGCTCAGTTTCCGGAATACGGAAGCTTCCTGTGAAAGGTACCCGATCCCCAGGCGGGCTCTTTTGTATACGGGTTCTTTTGTGATATCGCGATCGTCGATGAAGATTTTTCCTTCGTTCGGGGATATCAGTCCCACGATCATATAAAAAGTCGTCGTCTTCCCTGCACCGTTGGGGCCGAGCAGTCCGACGATTTCTCCCTGTTCCACCTCGATGGAAACCCTTTTGACAACGGTCCGGTTGCGGTATCTTTTTACCAGTTTGCTGGTGTGCAGTCTCATGGATTAGCCAAAATTAACTTTAAAACGTGAATTTCCATTTTATGTTTCCCCGGTTTCCCCGGTTTCCTCGAGCTTTTCCTGCATTTCACGCTTCCTCACGATGCGCCTGGAAATTGTTATTCCCGCTTCATAAAGGATGACCAGGGGCAGTGCCACAAGTACCTGGCTGAAAATATCCGGCGGGGTAATGATGGCAGACAGTGCCAGGATCAGGATCAGGGAATGCTTTCTGTACTTCTTGAGGAAAGCGGGCGTTACCAGTCCCGCTTTGGTCAGGAAAAACACCAGGATGGGCAGTTCGAAAACAATCCCCGAGGCAAGGATCACGGAAGCGATGGTCGAAACGTAGGAGATCAGGTTGATCTGGTTGGTCACCTGGTCGCTTACGCTGTAGGAACCGAGGAAGTGTATTGAAAGCGGAACGATCACGAAATACCCGAACAGAACCCCGAGGATGAACAGCAGAGAGCTGTAGAACACGGCCCCTTGGGCATACGTTTTTTCCTTTGCATACAGGGCCGGAACGATGAAGCGCCAGAATTCATGGAAAACATATGGAAAGGCGAGCACGAATCCCGCCACCAGAGAAACCATGATGTGCATGGTGAACTGTCCGGCCATCTTGATGCTGATCACTTCAAGGGGGCGGGAATTGATGCAAAGCTTCAGGACGTTGACCTTTCTCCCGAGATCGCAGAGCAGTCGGTTGGTAATGAATCCAGGAAACTTGGGCGCAAGGATGATGTGATTGAATACGATATCCTTGAATATGAAAGCTGTGATTGCAATAATCAGAATACCCAGCAAAGCCCTTATGATATGCCATCTGAGAACCTCAAGATGTTCCAGGAAGGACATCTCGTTCTCATTTTTCTTTGCCATGTTCCCTTTCTCCCTTTAGGTAATTACCGCCAGCATGCGCTGAAACGCCACAATTATAGAATAATTTTGTAACTTGTAATACAAATGTATTCATATATTTTAAAAGTTGAAGATGTGATTGCAGCCGGGCTTTACTTAAATTCAGACGGACTGTTTTTGTCTGAATAAATTGTTATTTTAACGTTAAATTCAACATCCCGGTCTTCTCCTTTATGTAAATTTTTATAACTTAATACTTAAGATTGATGTCGTCTTGAGATGAAGGTGAGTTCTGAAATATCGTTAATCGGATACCTTAAGAATTACTTCGGCTTTGATACATTCAAGGGCAACCAGGAGGCGATCATCCGAAGTGTGCTGGACGGTAACGATACCTTTGTCCTGATGCCGACGGGGGGAGGCAAATCCCTTTGCTACCAGCTTCCGTCACTGATCATGGACGGCACCGCCATTGTCATATCACCCCTGATCGCCCTGATGAAGAACCAGGTGGATGCCATGCGAAGCTTCAGCACAGAGGACGGCATCGCGCATTTCCTTAATTCCTCCCTGTCAAAGGCACAGATCGAACAGGTAAAGGGGAATCTCCTGGACGAGCGCACACGCCTGCTGTACGTCGCGCCGGAATCGCTGACCAAACAGGAAAACATCCACTTCCTGAAAAGGATAAAGATCTCCTTTTACGCCGTTGATGAGGCGCACTGCATCTCGGAGTGGGGGCACGATTTCCGACCCGAATACAGGCGTATCCGTCCCATCATCAACCAGATCGGGCCGGCTCCCATCATTGCCCTTACGGCAACGGCAACCCCGAAGGTTCAACACGATATCCAGAAGAACCTGGACATGCTCGAGGCAAAGGTGTTCAAGGATTCATTCCGGAGGGAGAACCTCTATTACGAAGTCCGTCCGAAAATTAATGCCACAAAGGAAATCATCCGTTACGTACTGAGCAACCCGGGTAAATCCGGAATCATTTACTGCCTGAGCCGCAAGAAGGTTGAGGAACTGGCCGAGACCCTCAAGGTAAACGGGATTAAGGCCCTTCCCTATCATGCCGGCATGGATTCTGCAACTCGCTCCTTCAACCAGGACCAGTTCCTGATGGAAGAAGTGGATGTGATCGTCGCCACCATCGCCTTTGGGATGGGCATTGACAAACCGGATGTCCGTTTCGTTATCCATTACGATATACCCAAAAGCCTGGAAGGGTATTACCAGGAAACCGGACGTGCCGGAAGGGACGGCGGGGAGGGTAATTGCATCGCCTTCTACAGCTATAACGACATTCAGAAACTGGAGAAGTTCATGCAGGGCAAGCCGGTGGCCGAACAGGAGATTGGCAAGCAACTGCTTCTGGAAACGGTTGCCTATGCCGAATCAACGGTCTGCAGGCCGAAACTGCTTTTAAACTATTTCGGCGAAGTCATGGAAGGACGCTGCGAGAATTGCGATAACTGCCTGAACCCGAAGGAGGAGATCGAAGGAAAGGATGATGTTGTCAAGGCCCTGAAACTAATCCTGGCTGTGAAGCAAAAGTTCAAGGCCGGCCACGTTGCCAACATCCTTGCGGGCAATGCCACTTCGTCGGTCAAATCCTACCGGCATCACCAGATCCCTGAATTCGGCTGCGGAAAGGACCGGGATGTCAAGTACTGGAATGCCGTGCTCAGGCAATGCCTGGTCGCCCAGTTGATTACAAAGGATATCGAGAACTACGGGCTCCTGAAGCTGACACCGAAGGGAAAGGAATTCCTCACCAGACCTTCTTCCTTCAAGGTGACCCTGGACCATGACTACGAGGCCACCTCCGAGGACGAGGTCTTGGGCAAAGGCGCAAAAACGGCCACGGTGGATGAGGAACTCTTCAGCATCCTGAAGGACCTCCGCAAGAAAATGTCGAGGGAACTGAACCTGCCCCCCTTCGTAATTTTTCAGGATCCCTCCCTCGAGGACATGGCCATCCAGTACCCCATCACCATGGAAGAGCTCCAGAACATACAGGGGGTCGGGTCCGGCAAGGCACAGCGGTACGGAAGGAGATTTATCGAGCTCATCAAAACCTACGTGGATGAAAAGGAAATCATCCGGGCCCAGGACATGGTGGTCAAATCGGTAGTGAATAAATCCGGGCTCAAGGTATACATCATACAGAACATCGACCGCAAGGTTTCGCTGGATGACATTTCCTCGGCCAAGAACCTGGAAATGACGGCGCTCCTGGATGAGATCGAGGCCATCGTGAACAGCGGCACCAAGCTGAACCTGGATTATTACATCAACGAGATCCTGGACGAGGAGCACCAGGAGGAAGTCTTTGAATATTTCCGTGAGGCCGAAACCGAATCGGTGGCCACCGCGCTCGAAGAGCTGGGCGAAGACGAGTATTCCGAAGAGGACATACGCCTGATGAGAATAAAATTTTTATCCGAACTTGGACATTGATGCCATAAAATCCCACCCTTGGAAAAAGTACTGGAAATAAACCATCTTTCTAAAAACTACGGCCGGATCACCGCGGTGAAGGATCTTTCGATGGATGTGGGACCCGGCCATGTATTCGGCATCCTGGGACCCAACGGGAGCGGAAAGACCACGACGCTTTCCATCATCACCGGGATCATCGCTTCAGACGCAGGCACTTACCGCTGGTTTAGCAGAGAGCCTCAGGCTGGAATGCGAAAAAACATAGGCTCCCTGATCGAAGTCCCGAATTTCTATCCCTACCTCAACCTGGTCAGGAACCTGGCCATCGCGGCCAGGATAAAGGGCAAACCCCTGAACGATATTGACCGTGTGCTGAAACTGGTGAACCTGTGGGATCGCAGGAAATCCCGTTATGATACCCTTTCGCTGGGAATGAAGCAGCGCCTGGCCCTGGCCGCTGTACTCCTGGGAGATCCCAGCGTTCTGGTGCTCGATGAACCGGCAAACGGACTGGACCCCGAAGGCATTGCCGAGGTTAGGGATATCATGCTGCAGGAAAGGCAGAAGCAGAAAACCATCATCCTGGCCAGCCATATCCTGGACGAGGTGGAAAAGGTATGCACCCATGTGGCCGTCCTGAAGAACGGGCATTCGATAGCCCAGGGACGGGTGCACGAACTGCTGGCCGTGGACGATCCCGTCATCGTTGTCTGCCGGGAACCGGAAAGGCTGAAGGAAGAGATCGTGCGTGCGGGAATCAGCCGGAGCGTGGACATCATAGGAAAGGAACTGGTCATCGTGCTGAAGAAGGGGAAAGAGGCCAGGGACATCAACGAGTTCGCCTTCTCCAAGGGGATCGTGCTCGATCACCTGGAAACCCGTAAGAAGAGCCTCGAATCCCAGTTCCTTGAACTGGTCAAATAACCCAAGCCCATGCGTTCCATTCTCCTGAACGAAATCACGAAAACCTGGTCATACCGGGCATTCCGTGTTATCATTATCCTGCATTTCTCCCTGTTCTTCCTGGTGGTCCTGGTCACTTCCCGAATGGACATCACGGTACCCGGTTTCAGCACCGATTACCTGTACCGGTTCCCCAACATCTGGGAATTCTTTCCCTGGGTTGCGAGCTGGTTCAACCTCCTGCTGGCCATCCTGATCATTGTCATGACCGGGAACGAGTATGCATTCCGCACCTTCCGGCAGCATGTAGTTGATGGACTCAGCCGGATCCAGCTCCTGTCGGGCAAAGCCATGCTGATCCTGATGACGGGCCTTTACAGCCTGCTGATGGTCCTGCTGTTCGCCCTGGTGTTCGGGTTCATTTTCAGTTCGGATTATTCGGGCGGGGCCTTTGTTAAAAAAACCTATATATTGTTGGTTTATTTCGTCCAGGCGGTAGCCTATATGAGTGCTGGTTTTTTTCTGGCCGTTTTGTTCCGGAATACGGCCCTTGCCATCGTGCTTTTCATACTTTACCGTCTGGTCATCGAACCGGTTCTTCGGCTGTTCTTTCCCCCCGAAGCCCGCCTGTATTTCCCGATGAAGGTTATTTCAAACCTCACACCCATACCCGAATTCCTTTCCATTGCATCCGGCAGGCAACCGGATCCCGGGCAAATGGATACTCTGAGCTTCCGTGAAATGGGATTGATGGTGGAAGACCTTCCCGTATATGTGAACCTCCTGCTGGCGCTGGGCTATACGGCCCTGTTCGTGGGACTGGCTTACCTGCTGCTCCGCAAGCGGAACCTTTAGGATTTCTCCCTTCTTCTCACATCCAGCGCATCCCTAAGGCCGTTTCCGACCATGGTGAACGAAAGCACCGTAAGCATGATGGCCAGTCCGGGGAGGAAGGCCAGGTATGCCTTGTCCACGATGATGAAACCGTAATGGTCACGGATCATGGTGCCCCAGGAGGGTACGGGAGGCTGGACCCCGATGCCCAGGAAGCTCAGTCCCGATTCGATCAGGATGGCGGAAGCAAAATTGGCGGCGGAAATGATGATCACGGGGGTTATTACGTTCGGAAGGACATGGCGGTACAGAATCCTCAGGTCGGAGAATCCAAGGGCACGGGCGGCCTGAATGTATTCCTTTTCCCTGACCCCGAGCACCTGTCCCCTGACAACCCGGGCAACTTCCACCCACATGGTGAGTCCAACGGCCACGAAGACCTGCCAGAACCCCTTGCCCAGGACAAGGGTTATGGCGATCACCATGAGCAGGGTCGGGATGGACCAGACGACGTTGATGAACCACATGATGATATCGTCCGTCCTGCCCCTGAAATACCCGGCAAGCAAGCCCAATACCAGTCCGATCACCAGGGATATGCCCACGGAAATGAATCCCACCGAAAGCGAGACCCTTGTCCCGAGCACCAGCCGGCTGTAAAAATCACGGCCGAACCGGTCCGTACCGAGCACGAACCTGTGGTTTTGCAGGTGCCGGTCCAGAATCTCCTTGCGGAGCGCATCCCGATTTACCCGGTGTTCCTGGCCGGTGATGTCGTTGAACCGGAATTCCTCCCCATCCCGGGTGATCTGCTTTTTCCCGGGATCCAACGGGTACACGACATCCACAAGGTGGAACCCGGCATACAGAGCCATTCCGGTATCCGCCTCGCGGTATTCTTCCGAATACACATACAGCGAATCGCCCCTGAAGTGAAACGACCTGTATGGAATGCTGCTGTAAAGGGACCTCTGCCCGAACAGCATCCTTCCCGGCAGGCTTCGGACCGGTATCTGCTCGTTCTTCCTGACCTTCAGCATGCTTATTCGGAATCCCGGCTTCCGGGCGGCAATTTCGATGTGCTGCTCATTGGCATGGGGGCTTTTGTCCGGCACGATCAGGTATCCTGCCGTGCCGGAAAGCAGGGCTAGGCCGATAAGCAGGAATCCCGTCATGGCCAGGGGGTTCCGCATGAATCTCCGGATGGGGGCATCCCTCGAAATATGATTATTTCCTTCTGCCAACGGTATGGTTGGTATTCATGACCGGGACCCTCCTTCCCTTCCATGAGAACGGAATCATCTGCCCGAAGAGTCCGATCAGGCTAACATACGCAAAATATACGATTTCCAGAGGCAGGAACCACCGCAGCAGGCGTATTTTGCCGTAATGCCTAAGGACGGGCATAAGAAATAAGAGATCCGCGATGGCCTTGCCGGCAAAAAGGATCCCGAAAACCTTCAGGGCATGGGACTGCCAGCGGCTTAGAATCGACGGATCCAGAAGGAATAGCAGGAGAAGGACCAGCAGCACAGCATTCATGATGTATACCAGGAGCGCGGTGCCGATGGTGTGAACGTCCCTGTAATGCCTGCCTTTGGATGCCCACCGCATCCGCTGCATGATGAAGGGCACCAGGCCTGCGGGGGGTCGGGTACGGACGGCCGACTCCGGAGAGGATGCAAAGCGTATGGACCCGGGATATTTTTTTTTCAGCCACAGCATGAAGAATACATCGTCCCCGCTTTCCGATGGTCTTTCATCCTGCTGTGCAAATCCGATATAGTCTTCCCGGAAGTAGGCAAGGTTCGCACCCGAGCAGAGAATGGGATCATTCCATCCTGCAGCTCCCCCGCTGACTGCAGTGAGACCGAAGTGTTCGAGTGACTGCATGGCCGTTAAGGCTCCCCGGTGGGATTCGAAAAGTACGGTACCGATCTGCATTCTCACCCCGGGTTCGGTAAAAACGGATTTCGTGTTGCTCACCCAGCGCGATGGAATCCTGCAATCGCCGTCCGTATTCAGGATCACCGGGTGAACGGCCGCCCGGATTCCCTTCCGCAGCGCATCCGTTTTGCCCCATTCCTGAAGTCCCAGTGAAATCAGCCGGATAACTGGATTATTTGCCCGGAAGGATTCCACAACAGACCCTGTCCGGTCGGTGGAATGATCATCCACCACGATGATTTCGAAGTCCGCACCGGTATCTTCCTGGTTCTTCAGGTCGTTCAACAGCAGACCGATGCCGGTTTCCTCGTTGCGTACGGGAATGACCACGCTTACCCCCGGGCGCGATTGTTCCGGGGTGTTTTGCTGCCCTGCGGTCGCGGAAAGATCTTCGGGTGAATGTTTGCCGGCGTTTGGCGCCGGACCGCTCACCCGCCTCCATCCCAGCCCGTAAGCAAGGAGGCAAAGAAAATAGAACAGCAGAATGCAGAGGGATATAATCCAGAGGCTGAGCATGTGGTTTCAGAATCGGTTCAAGTATGTTACCCTCCCGGTCCATTCATTCGTGCCCCGAAAGATCCTGCCTATCCGAGCAAAATGCCGATGATGGTTGCCGAAAGCAGGGATGCCAGGGTCCCTGCCAGGAGGGCCCTCATTCCGTATCGTGAGAGCAGAACCCTCTGTCCCGGGGCCAGGGAGCCTATCCCTCCGATCTGGATACCGATGGAGGCGAAATTCTCAAAACCGCAGAGGATATAGGTCGCCATGATGACGGACTTGGTATGGACAAAGGCACCGGCGGATTTAAGTTCGGCCAGGCTCAGGTACCCTACGAATTCCGTAAGTATGATCTTCTCACCGAGCAGCCTTCCAACCAGGGTGATGTCTTCCTTTGCCACTCCCACCAGCCACATGATCGGTGCAAACGTGTATCCCAGGACAAATTCCAGGGAAAGCTTGTCGTACTGACCATGCGTTACCTTAAGGATCCAGGCGTTCAGGTTAGTCCAGTCCCCAATCTTGAGAAAAATAAAATTGGTCATTTCGATGAATGCCAGGAAAACCAGCAACATGGCGGCCACGTTAACCGCCAGCCGGAGTCCCTCGCCCGTGCCCTTCGAAATGGCATCCAGTACATTGCTCCCGATGTTTTCCCTCGAAATGGACAAGACCTTGCTCACATCCTCGGTCTGGGGAACCAGGATCTTGGAAACGACCACCACTCCCGGTGCTGCCATGACGGAGGCAGCAAGGAGGTGTTTCGCAAAGAGGAGGCGCTGGACAGGGTCGGTTCCGCCAAGTACGCTGATGTAAACGGCCAATACCCCGCCGGCCAGGGTGGCCATGCCTCCCGACATAACCAGCATGATTTCCGAACGGTTCATTTTTTCAAGGTAGGCCTTGATCATGAAGGGCGATTCGGTCTGTCCCAGGAATATATTCCCCGCCACGGAAAGGCTTTCGGCGCCCGACAGCCGAAGGGCACGGCTCAGGGCCCATGCCAGCCCGTAGACGATGACCTGGATGATCCCGAAGTAAAACAGTACGCTGGTCAGTGCCGAAAAGAAAATGATGGTCGGCAGGATGGTGATGGCAAAGTTCAAAAGGGGAGGTTCGATTACCCGCGCCCTGTTGGATCGGAACAGGAAATCGGTGCCGGCATAGGTGAAGTCCAGGACCTTCACGAACAGTTTGCCGACGAATTCAAAAAAGACCTGCACGGCCGGCACCCACAAGATCCCGATGGCGAGGACGAGCTGAATTGCAAGCCCGATGCCCACAACCTTCCAGTCGATGGCTTTGCGATTGCTGCTGAAAACCCAGGCAATCAGTATCAGCACAAGCATTCCCAGCAGTCCCCTGAGGATCTTCACCGGGCTGAAATTGAAGGATTCTTCCCGCGGAACGATACGGTTGGAATGATCAACCAGCGAAGGTTTTTCCGGCTGTCCCGCATCCGCCTGTTGTACCACCATGCTGTCGGACAGGCTGTCGGCGTACGCTGATCCCGCATGGTCCCGGGCGGCCGGCAGTGTGTCATCGGCGTACAGGACGGACGTTCCCACTGCACAGACTAAGAAAATAAACAGGCCAAGGATAAAAGAAAGCTTGTGCAGGGGTCTCATAAACCAGGATTGTTAACTTTCGGTTCTTCGATTGAGCTCATCCCGGATCATGGAGGCCTTTTCGTAGTCTTCCTTGCCAATGGCCTCCTTCAGCATATCGTTCAGTTCCTGGGTAGTGAATTCCTTGAATTCCTCGGACGAACCGGTTCCCGTACCGGGTTTAGTGTCCGAAAGGGTACTTTCATGGGAGATGCCGGAGGATTTCTCCTCGCTTCCGAATTCGAGTACGATCCCGGCCCTTTCCATGATCTCTTCGGTGGTAAAGATGGGACACTTGAACCGAAGGGCCAGGGCAATGGCGTCAGAGGTCCTGGTATCGATCGATATTTTCTGGTCGCCGTTGTCGCACATTAGTTTCGAATAGAATACACCTTCCTCCAGCTTATAGATGTTGACTTCCAGGAGGTTGATGTGGAAAGACCGTGCAAAATTCATGAACAGATCGTGGGTCAGCGGCCTGGGCGGTTTGAGTCCCTCGAGCTGTATGGCGATGGATTGAGCCTCGAATCCACCGACGATAATGGGGATCCTGCGTTCCCCGTCTTCTTCCGTGAGCACCAGTGCATACGCCCCGGACTGTGTCTGGCTGTAGGAAATCCCCAGTACATTCAGTTTGATTTTGCTCATTGCGCTCGACTCTTCTCACAAATATAATGAAATCATTCTTACTCCCCGGAAAATTTTAGTCCCCCACGGTTTTTACGAAAGTACCGGTTAAAATCTTTGCAGATATATTAAACTTTTATATTTTTGCACTCCCGGATTTGGCCGATAGGTAATTGACAAACCTTGAAAGGATGTACGCGATCGTAAATATTGCAGGTCAGCAGTATAAGGTGGAAAAGGACCAGAAGCTCTTTGTACACCGGCTGGCGGGAAAGGAAGGAGATACCGTTCGTTTCGATGAGGTTCTGCTGATCGATAACGGAAAGGATGTTCTGGTTGGGGAGCCCACTCTGAAGGGAGCCATGATCACCGGTAAGGTTCTCGCACATCCCAAGGGTGACAAGGTCCAGGTATTCAAGATGAAGAAACGCAAGGGTTACAAGGTCCTCCGCGGCCATCGGCAGTACCTTACCGAGATCCAGATCAAGGATATCGTTCAGAAGGGAGCTGCAGCCGAAGCAAAGCCCAAAGCAGCAGCCAAAGATAGTGTCCCTGAAAAAGCGCCGGTGAAAAAAACAGCCGCCTCTTCGCAGGCATCTGCCGGCAAGAAAAAGGCCGCCACGAAAAAAGCTGCCCCCGCGGCCAAAGCAACTGCCGCCAAAAAAGAAGGCAGTGAAAAACCCGGTGCCGCAACGGCGAAAAAAGCTCCTGCAAAAAAGGCAACTGCCAAGAAATCCGCTTCCGGAAACAAGCCGGCTGCGAAAAAAAGCAGCGGGACCGCCTCGAAAGCTGCTCCAAAGAAACCGGCATCCGGAAAGAAAGAATAAAGGAATAAAATCAAATACGATAAGCCATGGCGCACAAGAAAGGAGCTGGAAGCTCGAGAAACGGCAGGGAATCAGAAAGCAAACGACTGGGGGTCAAGCTGTATGGCGGTCAGCTCGCCAAAGCCGGCAACATCCTCGTACGTCAGCGGGGCACGGTGCATTTCCCCGGGGAGAACGTAGGCATGGGCAAGGACCACACCCTGTTTGCACTGGTTGACGGAACCGTCAGTTTCCGCAAGAAAAGGAACAACAAATCCTATGTGTCGGTAACTCCTGTGAAGGAGTAAGGTTTGTTGTCGAAAAAAAACAGTCTCCTGCAACTGCCTTTATGCAATGGTATGTTACAGGAGTTTTTTTTTTATTTTTATCTTCTTCACAATTCCCTGAATTATGCTGTCTATCTCCTATATCAGAGAATACCGGGATGAGATCATCGAAAGGTTGAAAATCAAGAACTTCTCCGCCCAGGCCATCGTGGATGAGATCCTGGAGGCGGATAACGAAAGGAGATCCCTCCAACTGAAGCAGGATAACCTGCAGGCAAGCCTCAATAAAAGGTCAAAGGAGATCGGCGCATTGTTCAAGTCCGGGCGGCAGGAGGAAGCCAACCGGGCCAAGCAGGAGACTGCTGGCCTCAAGGAGGAGATCCGGGTGACCCAGCAGGCGCAGGCGGAGTCCCTTAGCAAGCTGCAGGAATTGCTGGTGCAGGTGCCCAATGTCCCCCACAGGACGGTACCCCCTGGAAAAGGCGAAGCCGACAACGAACGGGTCCGGGAAGGCGGCAGCATCCCCGTCCTGGACGAGCATTCGGAACCGCACTGGGACCTGGGCAAAAGTTACGACATCATAGACTTCGAACTGGGCAATAAACTGACGGGGGCCGGCTTCCCGGTTTACAAGGGGAAGGGGGCCAAGCTCCAGCGGGCCCTCATCGCTTTCTTCCTGGACGAGAACATCTCCGCGGGATACCGGGAGATCCTGCCCCCACTCGTGGTGAACGAAGATTCCGGTTTCGGAACGGGACAGCTACCCGACAAGGAGGGACAGATGTACCACCTGGAAGCGGACAATTACTACCTCATACCGACGGCCGAGGTTCCGGTCACCAACATCTTCCGTGATGAAATCCTGCGCGAAGAGGAACTCCCCGTCCGGCTGACTGCCTATACGCCATGCTTCAGAAGGGAAGCCGGCTCCTGGGGAAGCGAGGTCCGCGGATTGAACCGCCTGCACCAGTTCGACAAGGTTGAAATCGTACAGATACAGCATCCCGACCGTTCCTACGATACCCTGGAAGAAATGGCGTCCCACATCGAATCCCTCATCGTGAAGCTTGGCCTGCCCTACCGGGTGATGAAGCTCTGCGGGGGGGACCTGAGCTTTGCCTCTGCCCTGACTTACGATTTCGAGGTATTTGCCGCCGCACAGAAAAAATGGCTCGAGGTCAGTTCCGTCTCGAATTTCGAGTCATTCCAGGCGAACCGTATGAAACTCCGGTTCAGGGACGAAGGGAACCGTAAGAACATCGCGGCGCATACCCTGAACGGATCCGCCCTTGCCCTGCCCCGCATCGTGGCCGCCCTCCTGGAGAATTATCAGTCCCCCAAAGGAATCACCATACCCGATGTCCTGAGACCTTATACGGGATTTGATAAAATGCCCTGATCATGAAAAATTTCATCCTGGCCTGCTCGGGTTTGCTGATTTCGGTCTGCTTTTGCAGTTGTGGGCAGATGGATCGGCAGCTTGAGATCTATGCCAGCGCAGACAGCCTCCTCAGGCTCACCCAGGATCTTCAGGCAAAGATCGGCTCGGCTGAAATCCAGCGATTGCAACATTTTGAGGAAGAGATCAACCGGGACCTGGCCGCACTTGATTCCATCCGGGAAACGGACCGTTCCCTGGTCCAATACCTGGAACTGCAGGACGGTCTTGGACAGTGCATGAAGGCCTGCAGCCAGTTCCACGAGGAAACTTTCCTGCTGGAGAGCTCCCTGCGGGACATTATGGAAAAGTCCCGTCTGAAGAATGCCGACCTGGAGGAGTTGAAGTCCCGGTTCCGCTTCGAGCTTGAAAATTATCGTGACCTGTCCAACAGGATCGACAGCAGCATCCGGGTTGCCACCCGGCAGGCCGAGATCTACCATTCCCTGAAACCGGAAATCAACAGGATAAAGGAAGGGGTGGACAGCATCCCGAATCCGTTACCGTGAAAGACCAGCAGAGGGCATACGTATACGCCGGGATTGCCATATTTTTCTGGTCGACCGTCGCCTCGGCCTTCAAGATCGGCCTGAGCAGGATCCACGTCGTGCAATTTCTCTTTTTTGCCACCTGGACTTCCTTCCTGATCCTCCTGTTTATCAACGCATATAACGGGAACCTTAAAAAAATCCGCCTGCCGGGCAGGAAGGACCTGGGCTTCGCCGCACTTATGGGTGCACTGAACCCCTTTGTATATTACCTGGTCCTGTTCAAGGCATATGAAATCCTTCCGGCCCAGGTAGCGCAGCCCCTGAACATGGTATGGCCGATCATCCTGGTCTTCCTGTCCGTGCTTATCCTAAAACAAAAGATACGGGCCATCAGTTTTATTGCGTTGTTCATCTGTTTCGCCGGGGTCTATTTCATCTCCTCCCAGGGGGATCCATGGTCTTTCCAGTTGAAGGATCCCCTGGGCGTGGCCCTGGCCCTGGGCAGTTCACTGATCTGGTCGTTTTACTGGATCCTGAACGTGCGCAAAGGAGGCGACGAAGCCTTCCAACTGGCCATGAACTTTTTTTTCGCTGCAATCTACATCAGCCTGCTGCTGGTTCTTAAAGAGGGTTTCCGGGGACTCGATCCGCTGGGTGTCGGGCTTGCAGCCTACTCCGGGGCCTTCGAGATGGGCATCACCTTCCTGCTCTGGATCAAGGCCATGAACCTCAGCCTGAGCACCGACCGGATCAGCAACCTGGTGTACATTGCCCCCTTCCTTTCCCTGGTTTTCATTCATTTCCTGGTGGGTGAAACAATTTATGTAACCTCCCTCGCCGGATTGACGTTAATAGTGTTTGGAATAATTCTGGAAAAAATCCGTTTGTTTTAATAACTTCCCGGTCTGAACGGGCCGGATTTAAAAAGAAAACCTGAAATTTGACCCCGGTATTGATGGTACCATGAAAATTCGCCGTGCATACCCGCTCCTGCCCTTCCTTACGGCCGTACTGCTGGCCGCGGGACTGGTTGCATGCGAGCAGAGCATACTCAACCCGGAAAAAAGCAAGCTCACCAAGTCCGTTCTTTACAGCATCATGAAGGACCAGTACCTGTGGTACGACAGCATCCCGGAAGTGAACCCGGGCGAATACGCTTCCCTCACGGCACTGCTGGATGACATCGTGCTGAAACCCCTCGACCGCTGGAGCGACGTAATGGGAACGGAGGATTATCAAAGTTTTTACAAACAGGGGGAATACATCGGGCACGGAATCGGACTGGTGGACGACCCGGAAGGGAACCTCTGGGTGGGTTTCGTCTACGAGGGAACGATTGCCGAAGCGAACGGCGTCTCCCGGGGATGGCAGGTGCTCAGCATAAACGGGATCGCAATCTCCCCCGGTGTGGAACTGGATACCCTGCTGGGAGACGACGAGGTGGGCGTGGAAAACACCTTCCAGTTCAGGGACCTGCAGGGAGGGACCTCCACGATGACCCTGGCAAAAGAGACGGTCGATATCCATTCCGTCCTGTATTCGGATGTGATCGATGTGGCCGGGGAAAAGGCCGGTTACCTGGTTTACCAGCATTTCCTGATCTCCTCCGAGGAGGAACTGGACGGGGTGTTTGCGGATTTCCAGGAAGCGAACGTTCAGGAGGTGATCGTTGACCTCCGGTACAATCCCGGGGGACAGGTAGACGTGGCGCGTTACCTGGCAAGCCTGATAGCCGGCGAGAGTGCCATCAAGGGAACCTTTGTAAAATTCGTTTACAACGACAAGAATTCAGACCGGAACCAATCCCTCCTCTTCCAGGAACTGGAGTATACCCTCACGACCACCCCGGAGCGGGTCTTTTCCATTACTACCGGGCGCTCAGCGTCTTCCAGCGAGGCCCTGATCAACGGCTTATCCCCCTACCTGGATGTTTACCTGGTCGGGGACGACACCTACGGTAAACCGGTGGGATCGGTTGCCGTTACCTTCAGCGACTCCACGCTGATCCCCATCATGTTCAAACTTTACAACCGCCTGGACGAGGGAGAATTTTTCGACGGCCTGCCGGCCGACAGTTATATCGAGGAGGACGTAACGATCGCGTTCGGGAACCCGGACGAAACAATGCTTAAGGAAGTCCTCCAGTACATCAGCACGGAACAGTGGACCGGAACGGCCGCGAAGAAATCGGAACGTGCATACTGGCTCCGCATGAAGGGAATCCATTTCCAGACCGGGGCCATTTAATCATTGCTTCTGAAAGAAGGGAAAATCATACTTGGGATCGACCCCGGCACTTCCATCATGGGATACGGGATCATCAGGGGAGGTAAAAGAACACCCGAACTGATCGCCCTGGGCGTAGTAGACCTGGTGAAGTTCAAGGACCATTACGTTAAAATCCGGCAGATTTTCGAACGCACCCTTCAGCTCATCGATGCCTACCATCCCGACGAGCTGGCCATCGAAGCCCCATTCTACGGCAAGAATGTGCAATCCATGCTGAAGCTCGGCAGGGCCCAGGGAGCAGCGATTTCCGCTGCCCTGAGCCGGGACATGCCCATTTTCGAATACGCACCGAAAAAAATAAAGATGTCCATTACCGGGCAGGGCAACGCATCCAAGGAACAGGTCGCATCCATCCTGCAGGGCATGATGTCCATCCGGGAACTGCCCAAGAACCTGGACGCCACCGACGGCCTTGCCGCCGCCGTCTGCCACTATTACCAGCTTGAGATCCCCGCCGCCGGCACCTCATACAGCAGCTGGAAGGATTACCTTGCTAAAAACCCGAAAAGAATCGTTTGAACTTATTGCCTGCCGGTCCCTGAAAAGGGTCTCCCTGAGGAACTGCCCGGGTCGGGTTGACGTATGCGATCCGGTTACATTAAGCGCATGGAGGCAGCAGGCATCCCCGATCCGAGATCCCGGGTGAGGAAGAGCCTGTAAATGGGCCTCTTAAAGAGCGGCCCGGATCTTTTCCGCTATCTCTTCAAACTCCCGGGGTGAAAGCTGCAGTTTTGGCCTGGAGAACTCGATATCGTAAAGACTGTTGATGGGAATCAGGTGCACATGTGCATGCGGCACCTCCAGTCCCAGAACAACCACGCCCACCCTCTTGCAATCCATGACCTTGCCGATGGCCTTTGCGATCTTCTTGCAAAAGAGCTGCATATCGGCCAGTGCCTGTTCATCCAGGTCAAAATAATAATCCGTTTCCTGTTTGGGGACCACCAGGGTATGTCCCTTTGTCAGGGGATTGATGTCCAGGAATGCGAAAAAGTCCTCGTCCTCCGCTATTTTATAACAGGGCAGCTCGCCCTGTATGATGCGGGTAAATATCGATGCCATACCTGTAAAATTAATAAAAAATCCAGGGAAAATATCCTAGAGCGATATCTCCAGGATCTCGAATCCCACCTCTCCGGAAGGGACCTTGACCTTTACTACATCCCCGACCTTCTTCCCGAGCAGGCCCTGTGCGATGGGTGTGCTTACGGACATCTTGCCGGCTTTCAGGTCAGCCTCGGATTCGGGCACAATGTTGTACTCAAGCACGGCGTTATTCCCGGTATTGCGGATCTTTACACGGTTCAATATCTGTACCTTGTCCGTATCGACCTGTGAATGGTCAAGGACCCGTGCATTGGCAACAACGTCCTGTATCCTGGCGATACGCATCTCCAGAAGGCCCTGTGCCTCCTTTGCGGCATGATATTCTGCGTTTTCGGCAAGATCGCCCTTGTCCCTCGCATCTGCAATTTGCTTGGATATGGCAGGTCTTTCCACATTGATCAGTTGCTCCAGCTCCTGTTTGAGCTTATCCAGGCCGTCCTGCGTTATAAAGGAGATCTTTGACATGTTGCTTTATGCTTATTATCCATTAAAAGAAAAGAAGAATCCCGGTAGCGGAACTCTTCATGGTGGCAAAGATATAAAATTTTTTAATTCCCGTTCCCCTAATCGTACCTCCGGTTCATGATTTCACTGTATATGATTGCTTTTTTTACCTCGTCTACATCCCCGAACAGGGTGGGGAGGCCTTTGTTTTCCCTTTTCCCGGCTTCGTCCTCTTTCCCGGTGATCTTGATATCCACTTCAGGCTCCTTTTCCCCCTCCTGCCGGCTCCTCTCTAAATCCTGAAGAATCTGTTCTTCTTCATCAACGACTGTTTCAAGGGATTCACCTTCCATGCTCTCATACACCGGCGTGTCCCCGCTCAATATTTGTTCGAGCCTTTCCAGGGGACCGGCCGGCTGCTGCCAGGAAGGACCTATACGGGCTTTCCTTGATTCGGCAGAATCCATGGCTGTACTACCGGTTTCGCTCGGCGGTACGGACGCCTGCTGCTGCAGGAGTTTCTTTTTCCTCCGGCTTCCTAGGGCGCTGATGGCCAGTATGGCTATCGTTAGCACGATGTACAGTATGCTGTCAAGGTCGATCTTCATCTGCGTTTCCCGGCTTTTTTCCTTTTTCTCTTATGAAAGATGTCTTTATAGAACGGTTCCTTTTGTTTACGCCCGTATTTCCTGGACCGCTTTTCCGTCTCCTTCATCCTTTCCTGAACTTCCTTGGTCTGTATCTTGTAGCGGTGCTTCAGGGTTGCCTTCCGTCTTTTGTCGTAATCCCTCTGTTCCTGCCTGCGGATTTTCTCATATCTCCGCTCGGCCTGTTTTACCTTCCGTGACTGGGCCTGCACCGGGGTAAATGAAAACGTTAGGAACAGCAACAGAAACAAACATCCCCGGAACAATTTAATTAACTTTGTCCCGTTCATACCCATGCGATGCGCAGCTTATTCTCCAGATCAAAAGTAGGCCTTTTTTTTGGATTTCTGGCAATCGGGTTTATTCTTGAAGGCTGCCAGAAGGACAACCGGGACTCGGTGCCCTACGTATACCTTAACCTGAGCCTTGGCCTTTCAACGGACCTGGCCCACCTGGGCATCATGGAAACGGCCACCGTTACACCCGACCGGAATGGTTTCGGCGTCATCCGCTTCAGCAATCCACAGTACCCCGAGATAACGCTGGGGACGGGACAGATTCTCAACGGAAACGGTCTTATCATTTACCGGAAGGATATATACGAATACGAGGTATACGACATTACCTGTACCTTCCAGGCACAGACCGATTACTGCGGACTCGAACGCAATGCCGATTTCGACGGGGTTTTCGATTGCCCATGCTGCAATTCGCGTTTTATCTACGACTCCGACGGATTCTATGCCATTCAGGGACCGGCCGCCATGCCGCTCAAGCGGTACCCCGTTTTCATAGAATCCAATTCCCTGATCATCCGGAACTGAGCTTTCCGACTGAAGTGCATGCGGGTTCGACTGCGGATGTATCTTGCATCCGCCCGAAAAGTGTGATCGGAGCTGAACGTCTCCGGCTCAATACCGGTAATGGTCGGGTTTATAAGGCCCGTCGACCGGCACCCCGATGTATTCGGCCTGTTCTTTGGTCATCCGGGTCAGCTTTACGCCAAGCTGGTCCAGATGAAGGCGGGCAACCTCTTCGTCCAGCTTTTTGGGCAGCCGGTAGACAGCCAGCTCGTGATCGCTCTTCCAGAGCTCAAGTTGTGCCAGGACCTGGTTGCTGAACGAATTGCTCATGACAAAGGAAGGATGGCCGGTGGCACAGCCAAGGTTGACAAGCCTTCCCTCGGCCAGGAGGAAGATCGCATGGCCGTCGCCGAAGATGTATTTGTCCACCTGCGGCTTTATGTTCACTTTCCGAGCATCCTTCAGGGCATTCAACCGGTCGACCTGGATCTCGTTGTCGAAATGTCCGATGTTGCAGACGATGGACTGGTCCCTCATCCTGGACATGTGTTCGGCGGTAATAACGTCCCGGTTGCCGGTTGCGGTTACGAAAATGTTCCCTTCTTCGAGCGCCTCTTCCAAGGTGCACACCTTGAAGCCTTCCATGGCGGCCTGCAGGGCGCAGATCGGATCGATCTCGGTCACCAGGACCCTGGCCCCGTAACTTCGCATGGATTTGGCGCATCCCTTTCCGACATCCCCGTAGCCAAGCACTACGACCACCTTCCCGGCAATCATCACATCCGTGGCACGCTTTATCCCGTCGGCCAGGGACTCTCGGCAGCCGTAAAGGTTGTCAAACTTCGACTTGGTGACGGAATCGTTCACATTGATGGCCGGGAACAGCAATTCCCCTTTCTCCTTCATCTGGTACAGCCGGTTTACCCCCGTGGTGGTTTCTTCGGATACGCCTTTTATTTCCGGGACGATCCGGTGCCATTTATGGGGATCGCGGGAGAAGGTTTCCTTCAGCTTTGCACGGATCACGGCTTCCTCCCTGCTGGAGGCCTCGCCCTCAAGAATGGCCGGGTCATTTTCGGCCTTATAACCCATATGAACCAGGAGGGTCGCATCCCCGCCGTCATCCACGATCAGGTTCGGTCCCTTGTCCCCGGGAAAGCTCAGGGCCTGCTCCGTGCACCACCAGTATTCTTCAAGGGTCTCGCCTTTCCAGGCAAAAACCGGGATCCCGGCTTCGGCTATGGCCGCTGCAGCATGGTCCTGCGTGGAAAAGATATTGCAGGAGGCCCAACGCACCTCGGCTCCCAGTTCGGTCAGGGTTTTAATCAAAACGGCCGTCTGTACGGTCATGTGCAGGGAACCGGTAATGCGCGCCCCCTTGAACGGTTTCCCTTCGGCATATTTCCTGCGGATGGCCATGAGTCCGGGCATTTCTTTCTCCGCAATTTCGATTTCCTTCCTGCCGAATTCGGCCAGGCTTATGTCTTTCACTTTATATGGCAGTATTTCCACGGCTTGTTCGATTGTCTTCATATTGTAAATAAATTTATCTTCATTAACCCTGCTAATTAATAAGCTGCATGGGCGGTTTTGTTTTCAGGGTTTACAAAGTTACGGTTTTTGCATTAATATCTCACGGGTTTTTTCCCGGTCGATTTGCAGCTGATCCTTCAGGGCTCCTACATCCCTGAACTTATGTTCGTCCCTGAGCCTGGCCACAAACCGGACCCTGATCCGTTCGCTGTAAATGTTTTTCTTAAAATCGAGCAGGTGGACTTCGATGGTCTTCCTGGCGGGATCGTCGTTCACGGTCGGACGGGTACCGATGTTCAGCATCCCCTGGTAGGTCGTACCCTTCAGTTCCGCCAGGACCGCGTAAACTCCGCCGGCGGGCACCAGCTTATAGGGAGCATTCACGGTTATGTTGGCCGTCGGGAAACCCATGGATGAACCCAGCCTGCTCCCGCCGACCACTTCTCCTTCAAAGCTGTAATCCCAGCCCAGAAGCCGGTTCGCTTCCACCACGTTTCCCTCGTTAAGGTACCTCCGGATCATGGAAGAGCTCACCTCGCCTTCCTTCAGTTCGAGCGGGGGGACCTTCTCGATCCCGAACCCGTATTCCGCTGCATACTCCCTCAGTTTCTCGTAATCTCCCTGCCGGTCCCTCCCGAACCGGTGGTTATACCCCACTACGAGATGCCGGATCCCGATCTTCCCGACCAGGTATTCCCGGATGAATTCACAGGAGGAGAGACGGCTGAATTCCCGTGTAAAAGGTATAACGATCAGGTGCTGCAATCCGGCTTCCTCCAGTATCCTGACCTTCTCATCCATGGTGTTCAGGAGCCTGAACCCATCCGTTACCTGGTTGAGAATGGTTCTCGGATGGGGCCAGAGGGTGACCAGGGTGGATTCCCCGTCCTGCTTCCGGGCCGCATCCCCCAGTTTTTGAAGGATGAACCGGTGTCCCCTGTGAACACCGTCAAAAATGCCCACCGTTACCACGGGATTCCCGGCCGAGAAACCTTCTATATCGTTGTACAGAATCATGAGTTGAACGGGAAATGCAAAAATAACAATAAATGTGAACCGGTAACAAGGCAGAATGAGTTGAATTGGCTATATTACAAACCCTATCTGGACAACATGGACAAACCCGGCATTGTCAGGAACGACCCGTGGCTCGAGCCTTTTGAACCGGTGATCCGTACAAGGATGGAAAGGGCTTCAGCGAAGGAAAAAGAGCTTTCCAAAGAATCCGGTTCCCTTATGAACTTTGCGTCGGGTCACCTGTACTTCGGTCTTCACCGCCGCAGGGACGGATGGGTGTTCCGGGAATGGGCCCCGAATGCCGGCCGGATATTCCTCGTGGGTGAGTTCAACGACTGGAAGGAGGATCCCGATTGGGAATTAAAATCACTCCCATCAGGCAACTGGGAAATAGAGATCCCGCTTCAGGGAATAAAGCACGGCAACCTGTACCGTCTCTCGGTTCACTGGCCGGGCGGCCGGGGGAACCGGATACCGGCCTGGACCAACCGGGTTGTGCAGGACCCGGATACATTGATCTTCAACGCCCAGGTATGGTCACCGGACAAGCCCCACACCTGGAAAAAGAACTGGAAAAAAGCTAATACCGAACCCCCGCTCATATACGAGGCACACATCGGCATGTCTTCCGAAGAGGGCAGGGTAGCCGGTTACCGGGAATTCAGGGAAAACGTTCTGCCCCGGATCGCCAGGGGCGGATACAACGTCATCCAGCTCATGGCCATACAGGAACATCCCTACTACGGATCCTTCGGTTACCATGTATCCAGCTTCTTTGCTGCCTCTTCCCGCTTCGGCACACCGGAGGAGCTGAAGGAACTGATCGACGAAGCCCATTCGATGAACATCGCCGTGATCATGGACCTGGTTCATTCCCACGCCGTACGGAATGAGGTCGAGGGACTTGGAAGGTTCGACGGCACGCCCTGGCAGTATTTCCATGACGGTCCCCGCCGGGAGCACATTGCCTGGGATTCGCTATGCTTTAATTACGGCAAGAACGAAGTATTGCATTTCCTGCTTTCAAACTGCAGGTACTGGCTGGAGGAATACCGTTTCGACGGTTTCCGGTTCGACGGCATCACCAGCATGCTGTATTACGATCACGGGCTGTCGAGGGATTTCTCCAGTTATGAAATGTACTTCGACAATCAGCAGGACGAGGATGCGATCACATACCTTACCCTGGTCAACACGATGATCAAGGAAATACACCCGTATTCCCTTACCGTGGCAGAGGAAATGAGCGGGATGCCCGGCCTCGGGGCGAGGCGCGAAACGGGGGGAATGGGGTTCGACTACCGCATGGCCATGGGAACGCCGGATTACTGGATCAAAACCCTGAAGGAAAAACAGGACGAGCAGTGGAACGTCAGCGAGATCTATTACGAACTGACCCGGAGACGGTCGGATGAAAAAACCATATCCTACGCGGAATCTCATGACCAGGCGCTGGTAGGAGATAAAACTGTCATTTTCAGGCTGATGGACAAGGAGATGTATTTCAGCATGAACCTGGCAAGCCAGTCCCTCGTCATCGACCGCGGTATGGCCCTCCACAAGATGATCCGGCTGATCACCCTTGCAACGGCGGGCGGGGGGTACCTGAATTTTATGGGTAATGAATTCGGGCATCCCGAATGGATCGATTTCCCCCGGGAGGGCAATAGCTGGTCCTATCATTATGCCCGGCGTCAGTGGTCCCTGGTCGACAACCCGGACCTCCGGTACGCCTTCCTGAACCGGTTCGACCAGGAAATGATACGCCTGGTCAGGGAAGAAGGGACCCTCGGATACGAATGGCCTTACCTGCTGTTCGAGCATCCCGGGGACCAGGTGCTGGTGTTCGGGCGTGGTGAACTGGTCTTTGCATTTAATTTCAATCCCACGGTCTCCTTCTCCGATTACGGGGTAAGCATGCAGGCTGGCAAGTTCCGGATCGTACTGAATACGGATGGTCCTGAGTTTGGGGGACAGGGACTGGTGGATTCCACGATCACCTACTATACTCAGCCTGACAGTCAGGGAAGGCACTGGTTTAAATTCTATATACCGTCGCGTTCCGCGCTGGTATTCAAGAGACTAACCATCCCGCGTGTTCACGGGCCTTCCCGCTGAAAACGGGATATATCCGGGTACGGTTTTCACCGGGATCCGGTCGCCCCGTTATTTGCCGGGTTAGGTGCGGTCAGCCGGGCTTCCCCGTCAGGCCCATTTCACCAGCGCGAAGTCCTGCCGGTGCGGCAGGTCACTGTTTTTTGCGTAGATACGTATCCCGTACTCGAAGATCCCGGACCGGGCAGGGGTAATGTCCACCCGGTAGGTCGAGTGCCCGTTCTCCTGCTGCACCAGCTCAAATTCCTTGGTATAGGTTTGGTGGCTGCCGTTCTCCGTGGGGTAGTTCGGTATGACCAGTTCTACGCCGATGTCCGAAGAAGATACGGCACCCAGTTCCAGGATGATCTCCGCCTGATATGTATCCCCCAGGTTGATGAAATCCCTGGAGATGTCCGGATGGGAAAATCCGACTACTTCGATCTGGTCCCAGAGTTTGAGAATGATCCTCTTCCAGCTGGAAAGGTCCTTGGCCAGGGCAAAATCGTTCGCTTTCATCCTCTGGGCCCTTTCATGCAGTTTGCTGTAGTAACGCTCTTCGTAGTCGTTCAGCATCCGCTTCATGGTGAAGTTGGGCGCCACCCCAGCAATCGAGTTCTTGATAGACTTTACCCATCCGGCCGGAATACCTTGCTCATCCCGGTCATAGAAAAGCGGCGCGATTTCGTTCTCCAGCAATGAATAAATGGTCTCGGCATCCAGTTCGTCCTGGTAATTCTGGTTGTCATAACTTCTTTCTTCGGCCAGGGCCCATCCGGCACCCTCACGGTAACCCTCGGCCCACCATCCGTCGAGTACGCTGAAGTGCAGGCAGCCGTTCATGACGGCCTTTTCGCCGCTGGTGCCGCTTGCTTCCAGGGGCCTGGTGGGAGTATTCAGCCAGACGTCGACACCCTGGACAAGTTTCTTGGCCAGGGAGATGTCGTAATTCTGCAGGAACAGGATCTTGCCGATGAATTCCGGTTTCCTGGATATCTCAACGATCATCCGGATCAGGTCCTGTCCCGCTTTATCGTTCGGATGTGCCTTGCCCGCGAAGAGAAATTGCACCGGCTGTTCGGGATCGTTCACGATCCTGGCAAGGCGGTCAAGGTCCCGGAACAGCAGGTTGGCCCTTTTATAGGTGGCGAAACGGCGTGCAAATCCAACGGTCAGGATATCCTCGCGGAGGGTGTCCTCAACTTCAACAATGATACGCGGATCTTCCAGCTTCCTTACCATGGCGCTTTTCAGCCGTTCCTTCACGTGCTGAATGGTCTTTTCCCGCAGGGAATTGCGCAGGGACCAGATTTTCCTGTCCTCCACCTTGTGTATTTTCTGCCAGCGTTTGAAATCGGACTGGTTCCGGAGGAAATCTTCCCCGAAAACCTCCTGGTACAGGGAAAGGGTTTCGGGAGCAAGCCATGTCGGTACGTGCACTCCGTTGGTCACATAGCCGACGTGCAGTTCGTCGGGATTATATCCCTTCCAGAGCTCCGAAAACATTTCCTGGGTTACCTTCCCGTGCAGGCGGCTTACCCCGTTCACCTCCTGGGACAGGTTGATCGCCAGGTAGCTCATGGAGAAACGTTCTCCGGGGTCTTCCGGGTGCAGCCTGCCGAGGCCGATGAACTGTTCCCAGGTAATCCCCAGGCGCGCGGGATAATGCGACATATACATGCGGACCAGTCCCTCTTCAAAGGAGTCGTGGCCCGCCGGGACCGGTGTATGGGTGGTATACAGGGAAGTGGACCGGACCCACTCAAGGGCTTCCGGGAAGCTGAGTTTTTCTTTTTCCATCAGGTCCCTGAGCCTTTCCAGGCCGATGAACGCTGCGTGTCCCTCGTTGCAATGGTGGAGTTCGGGTTCGATTTCCAGGGCCTGCAGTGCCCGTATTCCGCCCACGCCCAGCAGCAATTCCTGCTTGAAGCGGTTTTCCTCGTCACCCCCGTAAAGGTGGTGGGTGACGACGCGGTCCTGTTCGATGTTTTCCTCGAAATCCGTGTCGAGCAGGTAAAGTTCGATCCGGCCCACGTCCACCCTCCAGATCCGGGCTTTCATGTTCCGTCCCGGGAGGGCAATGCTGATGGTTATCCAGTTTCCGCTGTCATCCCGCACGGGACTCGTGGGGAGATCTCCGAAATCCTGCGGGTCGTTGGCCGAAATCTGTTCGCCGCCAGCGGAAACGATCTGTGTGAAATACCCGTAGCGGTAAAGCAGGCCTATCCCGACCATGTTCCGGTTGGAATCGCTGGCTTCCTTAAGGTAATCCCCGGCCAGCAATCCGAGTCCACCGCTAAATATCTTCAGCGAGTCATGGATACCGAACTCCATGCTGAAGTAGGCTGTTTTGGGCCCCACAGGATTTTTCTTCTCCGACATGTAAGCCGAGAACTTCTCGTAAACCCGGTCCATTCGTTCGAGGAAACCGCTGTCCTTTTCCAGTTTCTGGTAACCGCTCAGGGGGAATTTCTTTGCCGCGATGATGGGGTTGTGGTGACTTTCTTCCCATATCTCCGGGTCCACCGACCTGAAA
>CAZNQG010000038.1:0-28589 GCA_964575235.1 uncultured Bacteroides sp. | reverse complement strand
GTCGAGATTCATCAAACCCCGTAGAATTCCCTGTACCAGTCCACAAATTTCCGGACCCCTTCCTCTACCGGGGTCCCCGGCGAGTAGCCAAACTTCCCGGCCAGGTCGCTGACATCGGCCCAGGTTTTCTCCACCTCCCCGGGCTGGATGGGTATGAAATTGATCCTGGCCTTTTCGCCCAGGATGGTCTCGAGTGCACCCACGAAATCCATCAGCTTTACCGGTTTGTTGTTGCCGATGTTGTATATGCGGTAGGGTGCGGTGGAAAAGGCCGGGTCTTCCGCCTGTTCTCCCTCGCCTGCAGGTTTTGCCGGGGACCCCATGATGCGGATCATACCCTCGACGATATCGTCTATGTAGGTGAAATCCCGTTCCATCCTGCCCTCGTTGTGAACGGGGATGGACTGGCCGGACAGGATGGATTTTGTGAAGATAAACAGGGCCATGTCGGGTCGCCCCCAGGGTCCGTAAACCGTAAAGAAACGGAGTCCGGTCACCGGCAGACCGAATAAATGGCTGTATGCATGGGCCATCAATTCATTGCTTTTTTTGCTGGCCGCATAAAGGCTCGCCGGGTGGTCCGTATTGTGGTGCACCGAGAACGGCATCCGTTCATTCAGGCCATAGACGCTGGATGTGCTGGCAAAGACCAGGTGTCCTACCGGATGGTGCCGGCATGCTTCCAGTATGTTCAGAAAGCCGTTTACGTTGCTGCCGATGTAAGCATCCGGGTGCGAAAAGCTGTACCGGACACCGGCCTGGGCCGCCAGGTTCACCACCAGGTCAAAGTTCTCCCTTTTAAAGAGCGCAAACAGGTTCTCCTTATCCTGCAGATCGAGCTTTATGAATCCGTAGCGGTTTGACAGGCCGCTTGGCACCAGCCTGTTGTAATCGATCTCCGACGATGGAATCCCGGTTTCGGACAGACGGGCAAGCTTGAGGTCCAGGTCGTAATAATCGTTGATGTTGTCCAGACCGATGATCTGCGCTCCGCTCCTCAGCAATGCCCTGGCCAGGTGAAACCCGATAAAGCCTGCCGTACCGGTGACCAGGATCTTCTTGCCAGCGAAATTATTTTGCATAACTGACGGCACGGGTTTCCCGGATGACGGTTATCTTCACCTGGCCCGGATAGGTCATTTCATCCTGTATCTTCTTGGCTATGTCATAGGAAAGGCTTTCAGCTTCCTTGTCCGACACCTTTTCGCTTCCCACGATGACCCTGAGTTCACGGCCGGCCTGGATGGCATAGGTCTTGGACACGCCCGGATAGGACAACGCAAGGGCCTCGAGCTCCTTGAGCCTTTTAATGTAGGATTCCACGATTTCCCTGCGGGCGCCGGGACGGGCACCGGAGATCGCATCGCAGACCTGAACGATCGGGGCAAGCAGGGTGGTCATCTCCACTTCATCGTGATGCGACCCGATGGCATTGCAGACTTCGGATTTCTCCTTGTATTTTTCAGCCAGCTTCATGCCCAGCACCGCATGGGGTATTTCCGGCTCGTCATCGGGCACCTTGCCGATATCGTGCAACAATCCCGCGCGCTTTGCAAGCTTGGCGTTCAGTTCCAGTTCGGAAGCCATGATGGCACAGAGGTTGGCCACTTCCCGGGAATGCTGCAACAGGTTCTGCCCGTAGGATGACCGGTATTTCATCTTGCCGATAAGACGGATCAGTTCCGGATGGATCCCGTGTATCCCCATATCGATGACGGTCCGCTTTCCGACCTCAACGATTTCTTCTTCGATCTGCTTGCGTGTTTTGTTTACAATCTCCTCTATCCTGGCCGGATGGATCCTTCCGTCGGTAACAAGCTGGTGCAGGGCCAGCCGGGCAATTTCCCGGCGCACGGGATCGAACCCGGACAGGATGATGGCTTCAGGGGTGTCGTCTACGATGATTTCAATCCCGGTCGCTGCTTCAAGGGCACGTATATTACGTCCTTCCCGGCCAATGATCCGTCCCTTGATCTCATCGTTGTCGATGTTGAAGACGGTTACGGAATTCTCAATGGCCGTCTCCGTAGCCACCCTCTGGATGGTCTCAATGACGATCTTCTTGGCCTCACGGTTGGCCGTCATTTTCGCCTCGTCCACGATCTCGTTGATGGAGGACATGGCTGCCGTTTTGGCATCTTCCTTCAGGGATTCAACCAGTTGCTGTTTGGCTTCATCCGCCGACAGCCCGGAAATGGCTTCCAGCTGATCCACCTGCTGTTGGTGAGACTTTTCCAGTTCCTCCTTCTTCCTTTCAATAATCTCTACCTGATGGTTGAGATTCTCCCGGATGGCTTCCACCTCCTTGGTCCGGCGCTGGAGTTCCTCGAGTTTCTGTGAAATACTCCCCTCCCTTTGTTTCAGCCTGTTTTCCGCAGCCAGGATGCGCTGGTTCTTTTCGTTGATCACCTTTTCATGTTCCGACTTCAGCTGCAGGAACTTTTCCTTGGCCTGAAGTATCTTGTCTTTTTTAATAACCTCGGCCTCGGCTTCTGCCTCCTTGATGATGTTTGTGCTTTTTCTGCGCAGCAGGGCCTGGTTCACCAGGTAAGTAAGAACTGCCCCCAGAGCCAAGGCTGCAAGGGCAATGATAACGGTCAATATATAGCTGTCCATGATGTTAAAATTTTATGTAATAAAAAACCCGCACGCTCCTTCAAGATTTTATAAAACCCCTGATAAACATGGGTGGAGCTGCCATTCGATTTCGTTCTTCCACTGTACCCCGACGGATCGGGGTATCTCCTCCCGATAAATCGGGAGAAGCTGAGGCCTGATCTAGATCAATTTGAGCGTCGCTCCAATTTAGTTACTGTTGAGTTTCAAAAATATTTGAAGAAGCAATGCGGGTTAAATCCTTATATGTTAAAGAACGTATACTACTCTTCTTTGTTCAAAACATTTTCAAGCTCGCCATTCAGTATCCGGATCCTGTCATCCAACTCCCGGTCCACTTCCCGGTCCTCTTCATCCATCAGCTTGATTACAAATTGCAGGGCAGCCATAGCCAGAAAATCCTGTGTGTCCTTATCAGCATATTTCTGTTTGTACTGTAAAACCTTTTCGTTTATCGACCGTGCTGCCTTCCTGATCTTCTCTTCGTCATTCCGGTCTATTTTCAAAGGGTAAAACCGGTCTGCAATATTTATTCGAATCGACAGTTTCTCATCCATCCGGAACCTCACCTGTTCAAAAGAGCAATGCATTTATCGATCTCCCGCACCATCCTGTTCACCTTCAGCTTTGCATCGTGCATATCTTCGCTCGATGCCAGAAGCGCTTTTGAGATTTTTAATTTATTGTACTTTTCTTCAATATCTTTCAGTTTTTCCTCTCCCAGGCGGATCTGCTCCTGCAGTTCCAACCTTTCCCTGTTGAGCTGCCGGTTTTCCGATCTTTCCTTCTCGTACATCCCGATGAGCTGCCTGACCCTGTTCTGCAACTGTTCGAATGCGTCGGAATGAGCCTCGCTCAATCTGTCCATGTTGATAAATTATCATTACAAATATAAGATTGTTAAGGAAAATTTAAAATATTTAAGTACTGAAAATTCCTGTTGTACAACCGGCCTGAGAAGCTATAGAAAGCAGGTCATACCCGGAAAATCCGATGCTCGCTAAAGGTACTGTCCTCGTTGTTTTAATGTTGTATACATTCCTGCCCTCCTGGTCGCAGGCAAGTTTTAGAAAAAATTATTTCAGGGCTCCTCTGGACATCTACATGATCCTGTCCGGCAATTTTGGCGAGCTCCGCACCAACCATTTTCATTCGGGAATAGACATCAAGACAAAGGGCGTATCGGGGCACAGGGTATATGCGTCGGCCGAAGGATACATATCCAGGATCAAGATTGAAGCGGGAGGATACGGCAACACCCTCTACATTACGCATCCTGCCGGTTACACAAGTGTTTATGCCCACCTGGACCGCTTTCGTAAGGATATCGAGGAATATGTGCGGGACCAGCAATACAGCCGGCAGCAGCACGCTGTCAACCTTTTCCCGGGCAAGGAGGAATGGCCCGTGGAAAAAGGAGAACTGGTCGCGTACTCAGGAACCTCGGGGTATTCATTCGGACCGCACCTGCATTTTGAGATCCGCGATGCATCCAACCAGGAACCCATGAACGTACTGCTTTTCGGGTTCGACATCAAAGACACAATTCCGCCAAGGGTCCTGTCCCTCTATACCTACCCGGCAAACGATAACAGCACCGTCGATGGGTCGGCAGGGAAATCGAGGTTCGCGGTGACCGGAGGGAACGGAAAATACCGCCTTGCCTCCCCCGATACCATCCGGGCATACGGCACGACAGGATTTGGCCTCGAGGCCTTTGACTACTTGAACGGGGCAAGCAACCGCTGCGGACTTTACCGGGTCAGGATGCTGGTGGACCAGGAGCTGAAATACGAGTGGACCATGGAACGCTTCCCCTTCAGCCAGGCAAGATATGTGAATGCTTATATAGATTATGAAGAAAAGGCCAGGAACAACAGGCTGGTCCAGAAAGCATTCCTTGATCCCAACAACAAACTGGGACTCTACGGACGCGTCGTGAACAAAGGAATGGTTGATTTCTCACAAGCCCGTGATTTTGCAGTCAGGTTTGAACTGGAAGATGCCTACCGTAACCGGTCGGAACTGAGTTTCATGGTACGGGGCGGATTCCCGGGCATCGTGCCTGCACAGGACAGCATGGAAATCACTGCTCAGATTTTTTCATGTGCCGAAGATAATGTATTCAGCACGGACGATCTTGTTCTCAGCATCCCCGCCGGGGCGCTCTACCGGGATCTGGCATTCCGGTACGATCGTTTGGAGATGCGGAACGGGGATCTTTCACCGGTACACTGCCTGCACGATCCCTGTACGCCCCTGCACCTGTTCTGCGAACTGAGCATCCGGCCCGTGGAGCTTCCGCAGCAGCTCCGGCAAAAAGCCCTGATCGGGTACATCGATGAAGAGGGCGAGATCACATCCGCAGGAGGGGAATGGGCGGAAGGAATGATCACCACCCCGATCCGGGATTTCGGCAGATATACCGTCCTGGTTGACACCATCCCACCCGAAATCCTGCCGCTTGACCTCGATGGGTCCGGGGAGAATGCCGGTAAAAACGAGTCCATCCGCTTCCGGGTGACGGATAAGCTTTCAGGCATCAAATCCTACGAAGGTTATATAGACAACCAGTGGGTACTCTTTGAATACGATGCAAAGAACGACCTGGTCTTCTACCGCTTTGACCCGAAACGCCTCGATGCGGGATCCGATCATGAGCTCGAATTGTACATTATTGACAATAAAGAGAATATAGCGTATTATTACAACGAATTCTACTGGTAAGTCCATGAACATACTGGGGATCATGTCGGGCACTTCCCTGGACGGCCTTGATCTGGCGGTTTGCAGCTTCCAGGAAAGCAATGGAACCTGGTCCTACAACATCCTTCACACCGAAACGGTGCCCTATGAGGAAGCATGGACCCGAAAACTGAGCCATGCCTCACATCTTTCGGGTATTGATCTTCTGATGCTGGACCGGGAGTACGGTCGGTTTATTGCCCGGCATGCCCTTTCCGCGATCGGATCGGGTGGAACGGATGTGGGACTGATCTCCACACACGGCCATACGGTCTTTCATCAACCGGAAGCCTCCCTGAGCCTGCAGATCGGGAATCCCCAGATCATTGCATCGGGTACCGGCGTACGCACGGTGGGGGATTTCAGACAACTGGACATTCTTCATGGTGGACAGGGAGCTCCGCTGGTACCGGTGGGGGACGAACATTTGTTCGGGCAATACGATTATTGCCTGAACCTCGGAGGATTTGCCAACATCTCTTTCCAAAAGGACGGGCAAAGGATGGCCCGCGACGTCTGTCCCGCCAACATTGTCCTGAACCGGTATGCCCGCGAGCTGGCCCTTCCTTTCGACCGCGATGGAAAAGCCGGCCGTTCCGGCTCGGTCTGCACACTTCTCCTGGAAAAACTCTCCAGCATACCCTATTATGCCGTAAGCGGGCCGGGATCGCTCTCCCGGGAATGGCTGGAATCGGAATTCATACCGTTGGTCCACGAATTCCGGCTTCCTGTAACCGACGTACTAAGGACCCTGTACGAGCATATCTCCCTTCAGATAATAAGGCAGATCAAACCCCGCAACCGTGTACTGGTGACCGGCGGAGGGGCCTATAATGCATTCCTGGTCGAGCGGATCAAAGAACTCAGCCGCTCGGATATCGTTATTCCCGATGCGGGACTGGTCGAATTCAAGGAAGCCCTGGTGTTTGCTTTCCTGGGATTGTTGCGGATCCGGGAAGAGGTAAACTGTTTGGCCAGTGTCACGGGTGCCGTACGTGACAGTTGCTGCGGGGTGATCTATAATCCCTGACCTACCGCACTGCCATCCCGGTCATAATGCCTTGAAGTTCCATTTTTAGTATATTGGGACCAAAATAAGCAAACGGGAGTCATGGAAAACTTCATAGCCTATAACCCTACACGGGTCCATTTTGGCAAGGGTGTGGTCAGCGGCCTCGGGAAGGCCGCTTCGGACCTGGGACGGAAAGCGCTGCTGGTCTACGGGAAAGGTTCCGTATTGAGGAACGGGTCATACCGGGACACCAGGGAACAGCTTGAAAAGAAAGGCATCGGAATCGTTGAGTATTCGGGAATCAAGCCCAATCCCATCGTGGAAGATGTGGACGCAGCTGCAACGCTAGGACTGGAAAAGGGCGTGGACCTGGTGGTTGCCGTCGGAGGCGGTTCGGCCATCGATTCGGCAAAGCTCATAGCCGTTTGTATTGCAGAAAAGTGCGGTGGATGGGATGTCATGAGCGGCAGGCACAGGGTACGCAAGGCCCTTCCCCTGATTGCCGTGCTTACCCTGGCTGCCACCGGCACCGAGATGAACGCCGTTGCGGTAGTTCAAAACGACCGCACCCGGGAAAAATTCGGATTTCATCATCCGTCCATGTTCCCGGTCCATTCCTTCCTGGATCCGGGGTATACCCGCACGGTGCCGGGGAATCAGACCGCATATGGGATCGTGGACCTGATCGCGCATGCGCTCGAGACTTACTTCGGACAGGGAAAGGCAAGTCTTTCCGACCGCTTCGTCGAAAGCATCGTCCTGGATGCAATGGATTTTGGTCCCCCCCTGATGAAAAACCTGGAAGATTACGAACTGCGGGCCCGGATGATGTGGGCAGCCACATCGGCCTTGAACGGGATAACCGCAGCGGGCAGGGCGAATGGGGACTGGACCAGCCATTCTCTCGGGCACCAGCTCAGCATTCTTTACGATACGGCGCATGCGGCGACCCTGTCCATCGCTTTCCCCGCCTGGATGAAGCAAATGAAACCCAGGATATCCCAACGCCTCCAGCAGCTCGGAGAACGCCTCTTCGGAGATCCCTCCCCCGACACGACCATGAACCGCCTGGAAGTCTTCTTTCAGGAACTCGGATGCCCGGTCAGGCTTCAGGACATTGGACTGGATGCTTCGAACCGGGAGGAAATCCTGGAACTGATGAACCGGAACCGGTGTAACGGCAAGAACCCGGAAAACCGCCTGAACGATGATGACCGGGCATCCATCGTGGATTACATGCTTAAGGATTGACGGCCCTGTGGAGGTATTAAAAAAGGCGCAGCCGAAACTGCGCCTTTTCACCCTAATTACTAACTAAAAACACTAACCACTAAACCTATTAACCTAAACCTATTTCTGTAGTTTCTAATTTTAATAACGTAAAAATTGAAATTTTGTTTGTGAAAAAATGTTAAATATTTCTAAAAAGTCATAAGCCATTTTCAACGCTGCGAATATACTTCCGTAATGAGTATTAATTTCCTCACACAGACCTGTTTAACATTTATTTAAGACAAATAGTAAAACATCTGTTAAATCCATCATTAAGGACCGGATTCCGGTCCCTATGTTGCATAATATGATCCGATATTTTTCAAAAGAACCTATTTTTACCCGTTTAAAATTCACACCAAACATGCAAGCATCATTTAAATTTACCGTTTTGCTGGCAGGGGGACTTCTACTCGCAAGGAACGCCAGCACCTGTACCAACTTCCTGGTTACCCGTGGAGCATCCGCCAACGGTGCGACCATGATCACCTATGCCGCCGATTCCCATGTCCTTTACGGTGAGCTTTATTACCGGCCGTCGAAGGACTACCCCCGGGGGAGCATGGTTAAGGTCATTGAATGGGATACCGGGAAACTCCTGGGCGAAATCAAACAGGTCGAACATACCTATTCGGTCATCGGAAACATGAACGAACACCAGGTTGCCCTGGGTGAAACGACCTATGGAGGACGCGCGGAACTGATCGATACCCTGGCCGGCATGGACTATGGTACCCTTATGTACTTTACCCTTCAGAGGGCCCGAACCGCAAGGGAGGCCATTCAGACCATGGCCGAACTGGTCGACGAATACGGCTATTGCAGCCACGGAGAATCCTTCTCCATTGCCGACAAGGATGAGGTTTGGATCATGGAGATGATCGGCAAGGGGCCCGGTAATACCGGGGCTGTATGGGTGGCCCGGAGGATACCAGACGGGTATGTATGCGCCCACGCAAACCAGGCAAGAATACGGACCTTCCCGCTGAACGACCCGCAGAACTGCCTGTATGCGGAGGATGTGATCTCCTTTGCCAGGGAAAAGGGATACTATGAGGGAAAGGATAAGGATTTCAGTTTTTCCGATGTATATGCACCGGTGGATTTCAGTGGAGCCAGGTTCTGCGAAGCCAGGGTTTGGTCCTTTTTCAGCAAGATCACCGGTGGAATGGATGCCTATTTGGATTACGTAAAAGGAGAAAACCTCGAAAACAGGTTGCCGCTCTGGGTCAAACCGGATCGCAAGCTGTCCGCAGCCGATATGATGGGTTTCATGCGTGACCACTTCGAAGGCACACCCTTTGACATGACCCAGGACGTGGGAGCAGGCCCCTTCCGTCTGCCTTACCGCTGGAGGCCGCTTACCTGGTCCGTAGGAGACCAGACCTACTGCAACGAAAGGGCCACAGCCACCCAGCAGACCGGGTTTTCCTTTGTCACCGAGTCCAGGAACTGGCTGCCGGACTGGATCGGCGGAATTTTCTGGTTCGGCGTGGACGATGCGTCCACTACCGTTTATACGCCCATGTACTGCGGAATCAACCGGGTGCCGGAGCCCTTTGCAGTAGGCAACGGGGACATGATCACCTACTCCGAGACATCGGCCTTCTGGGCATTTAATTTTGTCTCCAATTTCTGCTACCTCCGCTACGACCTTATGACCCCGGACGTGAAGAAGGTGCAGGCCGAGCTCGAAACGAAATACCTCAGTGATAAGGAAGCGGTTGACAAAGCTGCCCTCGAGCTTTATGAGAAGGACCCGGAACGGGCCAGGGAGTACCTGACGGATTATTCGGTAAGCGTCGGGGAACAGGCCTTCAACCGGTGGAAAGAACTGGGGCAGTTTCTGCTTGTGAAATACATCGACGGCAACGTTAAAAAGGAAATCAACGGGGAATTCCAGTACAACGGTATGGGAGGCCACATACCTGTCCATCCCGATCAGCCGGGGTATCCCGAATGGTGGTACGAGAAGATCGTGGAACAAACTGGCGATAAGTTCAGGGTGATCGGTGAAGGGCACTAGAAACGGCTGTTAATTTTAAAAAATATTTGTATATTCGCGCTCTGGAAAAACTGAGGGTTACGAAATCATAATTAACAATGGACTTACTTAAAACAGCTGAGAAGACCTTCGTCAGGGAAACCAACCTCCCCGATTTCAAGGCGGGTGACACGATAACCGTTCATTACAAGATCCGGGAGGGGAACAAGGAGAGGATACAGCAGTTCCGGGGAGTTGTACTTCAGCGCAGGGGTTCCGGTATCAGCGAAACCTTTACCGTGCGGAAATTATCCGGCAACATCGGCGTGGAAAGAGTTTTTCCGATCTCTTCCCCCTTCATTGAAAAGATCGATATGAATAAGCGGGGACACATACGCCGTTCACGGATATTCTACCTGCGGGGCAGGACCGGGAAAAAGGCTCGTATCCAGGAAAGAAGGCTTTCCTCCGGCCCCGAGAACGGGGAAGCCGATTCTTCCTTACCGGTGGAAAACGGCGAATAGGATTATCCCAAATTCAACCATACCAAAGACCCCGGCACAGTCGGGGTTTTTTTATTTTCGGCAGGTTACACCAGGCCCCATATCCGGGTTCCCGGCAATCCCGGGACCGATTCTGCAGGAGGCAAGCGACGCGATGGAACCGGTCAGTTGCCGTTGTAAAGCCGGTATACCGGGTACCGCATGTAGGTTTTTTCAGACCAGCGCGAGTGCGAATAGATAAAATTGAGCTGCAAGCGGTCCGATGCAGCGAATCCGGGGTCCTCCGCCCGGTGTTTTTCGAACTCCGACCGGAGCCCGGAATCCTCTTCCAGTATTTCTTCGGCTCTTTTCTCGAAAACGGAAGGGGAAAAATATTCCCGCCTGTCCAGGATGGGATCGAAAAAATTCCAGCGCATGAAAGAATCTTCCCCCCTGGGATCGAGCGTCTCCATAAGGTAACGGTTGCCCGGCTGGTCGAGGGGGATGATAACGTCCCCCTTATAGAAGCGGATCTCCTGTCGATCGGTCCGTACCTCTATCCCGTCGTGCAGGAAATGGCCGTTGTACGGACGTTTTGCATAATTAATGCCGTCGATATAGAAAACCTCAACGCTTAAGACCGTGTCGTGATCCAGCCTCGAGAGTTCGATCCGGTTCCACTTCAGCCGCTCGATCACATCCTCCCATGCCTGCGGAATAACGAAGTAATCCGGTTTCAGGACGCTCAGGACCGGTTGAAAATACCTGTAGAACGGGATGTTCGTCTCCCAGGGATCCTCGTGGTCATAATAATACCGTATTTGCCCGGTGAGCTCGCTCCTCCGGCTTTTATAGGCATATCCCTTAAAATTTATACTATCCCAACGGTTTGTGTCCAGCTCCCAGCGAAGCACGAATTCATCCCGGCTGCATGTCCTCAGCCCGGCATCTTCCCGCAGGTCTCCAATTTCTTTCGCATGCCTGCTCGTAAATGCCAGCATTTCTCTCATGAGATGGAGAGTGGCCTTAACCTGGTCCGGGAAAGGCTTGTAAACATGCGTTTCGTTCAGGAAGGAAAAGGTATTGAACAGGGAAGTATAGCCGGCTGAGAACCTCGGGGGATCCTCAATCTGCTGAATTCCCCGGTCGGGTGACCGGTGGCGCGTCACCACATAGGGACACATTTCATAAGGGGTTTCCCGCATGGCAGCGAACAGCTCAGGGAGCATGGTCTGTACGAGGAAATTTCCCATTCCGGGATCCAGCTTCTCAGGGATGTTGCTGGCCAGTGTCAGCGTGTACTGGTGGTCCGATCCGTTGGTCACGTGGTTGTCGAGGAATACATCCGGGTCCCATTCTCGGAAAATCCGGATGAAGGTATGCGTGTTCCTGGCGTCGCACTTGATGAAATCCCGGTTCAGGTCGAGGTTCTTTGCGTTCCCCCGGAAGCCCGCTTCTACCGGGGGATCCTGGTTGGTCCGGTGGTAGGGGCTCCGGTTCAGTGCACCCCCGATGTTGTAAACCGGCACGATGCACAGGACCGTATTGTCCAGGCATTCACACAGGCTGTCCTTCCCCTCCAGGAGCTGCCGGCTGAATTCTATGCTGGCATCGATCCCGCAGGATTCGCCCGGATGGATCCCATTCAGGATCAGCAGGATGCATTTGCCTTCCGCTTTGACCGCTTCCGGATCGAAGGACCCGCCGGGGGAAATTACAAACAGTTGTATGGGCTTTCCCACATCGCTGGGCCCGCAATTCAGCAGCCTGGCTTCCGGGTATGCCCGGTCCAGTTCCTGGTAAGCCCGGATGACCTCATCGTAGGTCAGGCTGTAATTTTCCTCGTATCGTAACGGGACCTGGCCGCTGATTGCTCCGTGAATGCATGTAATAACCAGGAGCGCAATGTAAATCCCGGAAAACCTCATATCATTTCAGTCTATCCACCTTTGCCTGGGCTTCCTTGATGATGTTGTCGGCTTTTACGTCAGCCTCCTCCTCCAACCGCTTTGCCTTCTTCTCCGCCTCGGTTTTCATGGTCTTGGCAGCTTGTTCAGCGGCGATTTTCTTGATCGGGTTGTTGCCGGCCTGCTTGACCAGGTTCTGTCCCTCGATCTCGGCCTGTTTTACCAGTTCCTCCCCTGCCAGCTTGGCCTCGTACTTGACCCGTTCGGCCTGCTCACGCGCATCCTCCATGATCTTTTCCGCCTCCTGGTTGACCTGTTCCCTGACTTCCTCCTTTACCTCTTCCACCTTCTGTTCCACCGCTTCCTGGACCTGCTCCTTGACCTCCTGGGTCATTTTGCGGGCACCTTCCTCGAACATCGGGCGGACCTTTGGATCGTCGAAGGTCCCGGTGACCATGAACTTCACATCAATGGTCTCGCCCGGGTCCAGCTTAACGCCCTGGTTTGCCGCCAGGGCCGATAGCCCGTCGATGGCGGATTGCGCCGTTCCCCCGAGTTCCGCGCGCGGGATTTTCATCTGCATTTCATAATTCATGGTCTTGTCGATGCCCTGGTCGCCCTTCATGGTCAGCTCGCTGTTGAAGATCTTCGTTTTGTAGGGCTGTATGTAGACCCTCCCGTCACGGATGGCATACTGGATGTCCAGGTCCTCCAGGGTGATGATATCGTATTTGTCGGTCTTCAGGATGTCCCCGATCCTGTCGAAGGTCTTGGAGTTGTTGATCTGAATGAGATCGGATGCCAGGTTTCCCTTGCCCACGATGGAATTCATGACCGGCATCATGGCGGAATCAAGGAATGAAGTGAATTCGAGCTTTGTGGAAACCTTACCGGTCGTTCGCTCGGCGACCGGCGCCAGCTTCTGTACGGTCACGAAGGTCCTGAATGCCTCGGGGATATCGACTTTGCGCACGTCCAGGGAGAAGTCCACCATGGGGGACCTGACATCCTGCGTATTGTATTCCCCGCTTACGATCACGCTGCCCTGCAGTACATCCAGGTTGAAGTTCTTCAGGATGAGCTTCTGGTCCCGGACGATGATCAGCCCGTAGAGGTTGTCGATGTCGATCTTGTCGTATTTTACCTTCTTGATGTTGGACTGGAATACAAAATCGACGTTGGCCGGCACTTCGATGACCGAGAGTACAACGGAGTCCCCGGTCTCCTCTTCCACTTCCTCACCGCTATCCGTAAGAAATTCGTTCAGGTCCATCAGGTTACTGTTGAGGTCAAGGGTCCCGGAAACAATGCCTTCCTCGTTGAAGACAAAGGGCAGGAAATTCTCAAGCCGGCCCTTCAGTTTTACGTCGCTGCTTCCGATATTGGCATCGAATTCTGCAAGTTCCACAAACTGAGGAGAAAAATTCAGAAGGGTCTGGTTGATATAAACCGGCTGGGGAATATCGGGGGAAGTAAACTCAAACTGCTGCAGCTTGAGGGATCCCTCTGCCCTGAATTCATCGTATCGTTCATTTTCAAGGCTTGACATCCTGCCCATCAGTTCCAGGCCGGCATCCAGTTTTCCGCTGAGGCTGACATCTTCCAGGGGCACAACATCGCTGAGAGTGGCGAAATCGATGCTCGCCAGGACGTTTGCATTTACCTGCGGATCGCTGACCGGGGTGATCACATGCATTTCAAGGTCCACCGGATTCTCGCCCAGTTCCACATGGAAGGCGTTCACATCCAGTTTTGAATTGTCGTTCTGCACCCCGTCGTAATGAACGGCGACATCGATCCGGATATTTTCGGCCGAGCGCGGCAGATCAGGGTAATTAAAGCGGGCGTTGTCCACCTTCAGGACCACATCGGCCGACGGGGTATGTTCTTCCGTCATCCTGCCGCGAATCGTTCCTGCAAGGCTTAGCATCCCGTCCGTTTCGACATCCTCGAAATCCTTCATGTATACCGCCGGTACCATGGAAAGCAGGCTTTTAAAGCTGGTTTCCCGGGTGGCAAAGGACAGGTCCACCTCCATGTCCTCATCCGCCGGCATGCGGACCATTCCTTCGAGCAGTAACACCAGATCGTTGACCGCAAATGAATTATCCTCAACGGTGAAAACGGAATTGACAAGATCGGCATCCAGGTTAACCAGGATATCCAGGGTGGCATCGCGTACCAGCCGGACACCTCCCATCAGGAGATTGACACTTTCGGTCGTGCTCGACAGGCTCAACACGGTGTGATCCAGTCCCAGGTCACCGGACAGCAGGAAATCAAATCCATCCAGCGAGGCTTTCATGTCCGAACTCCGGTCATCGTATGAAACCCGGGCATTCCGTATCTCGAATTTCTTCAGGGCAACCTTCAGGTCCATGGTCCCGGTTTCGGTCGTATCTACTTCCTCTTCCTCTTGCTCCTTTTCCTTTGCGATATCCCAGTTTGCCTGGCCGTCTTCGAGTATCAGGGCGGAGATCCGCGGCTGATCCAGCAGGATGCCCCTCACATCGATGGCTTCCTTGCGGATCAGGCTCATCACGTTGACCGTTGCGCTGAACCGATCAAATGCCACCAGGGTATCCCCTTTAAAGGGGTCCAGGTTCACCACCGACACCCCGTACAGGGAAGCGGTCAGCCTCGGAAAGTCTTTGAAAAAACTGAGTTTCAGATCTGCAAAATCAACCTTTGCGTTCACACTGGTATTGGCTACCTCCCTGGCCTCGTCAAGCAACTGCTGCTTGAAGAGCAACGGTGTAACGATCAGGACTGCAAGGATCAGGAGTATCAGGATCAGCAGAATGCGGAGTATCTTTTTAATTGTCTTCATAGTCGTTGTTTTAATTCATAAAATTAGGCATTTATTGTTTACGCTTCATTAATCGGGCTTGCAGATTCATCAAAACGCACCGGTTTAATTTATTCCGTATCCTGCCGGATCCCGGCAAATTCAAGACGAGCGGCACTGAGATTACCCACCACCCTGCTGCGGATGGTTTCAAGAGAATAATCAAAAAAGGCTTTGATCGTGCTGCGTGAGGCTCTGTATCCAAATGTAGTGAAAACCATGGCAGGGTCCGATAATTACAGTAAAGCTTTTGCAGATCGTCTTAGTTTGAATATCTTTGCATCGCATTCGGGACCCGTAGCATAATTGGATAGTGCACCTGACTACGGATCAGGAGGTTGGGGGTTCGAGTCCCTCCGGGTTCACGCGGAACCATGCGGTGGCAACCGGATGGTTGTTTTTTATTTCAGCTGAATGACATTCAAGGAATTCAAACTGGACGAAAGGCTCTCAGAAGCCATCGATTACATGGGTTTTGAACAGGCTACGCCCGTCCAGGAACAAGCCATACCGGTGATCCTGCAGGGACATGACCTGATTTGCTGCGCCCAGACCGGGACGGGAAAGACCGCCGCTTTCATCCTGCCCATCCTGCACAGGCTGGCATCGGAAAAATACCATGGCACCGATACCCTGGTCGTGGTGCCGACCCGGGAACTGGCAATCCAGATCCACCAGCAGATACAGGGTTTCTCCTATTTTGTGAACGTGGGCTCCCTGGCCATTTACGGCGGCGGGGACGGAAGCGAATGGGAACAGGAAAAAACGGCCCTTACCCAGGGGAACAGCATCATCGTGGCCACCCCTGGCAAACTCATTGCACACCTGAGGATGGGATACGTAAAATTCGACACGATCCGACACCTGGTCCTGGATGAAGCGGACCGTATGCTTGACATGGGCTTTTACGAGGATATCCAGAAGATCATTTCCTACCTGCCGCGGAAACGCCAGACCCTGATGTTCAGTGCCACCATGCCTCCCCGGATACGTGAGCTCGCAAAGCAGGTCCTGGTAGATCCCGACGAGATCAACATAGCCATGTCCAAACCGGCCGAAGGGGTGCTCCAGGCAGCATACCTGGCCCACGACGAACAGAAAATACCCCTGATCCATTACCTGATTGCAGACAAGGATGAATATCAGAGCATCCTGATATTCAGCGCCACCAAGAAGAGCGTTTCGGAGATTGCCAAATCTCTGAAAAAGAAAGAATTCAGGGTTGAAAATATCTCCTCGGACCTGGAGCAGAAGGAACGGGAGGACGTGCTCGGACGGTTCAAGGCAAGGCAGATAAGGGTGCTGGTTGCGACCGATGTGTTGAGCAGGGGCATCGATATCAAGGACATCAGCCTGGTCATTAATTTCAACGTGCCGGCCGATGCGGAGGACTATGTCCACCGCGTGGGACGCACCGCCCGTGCTGCTTCCACGGGAGTCGCCCTCACCCTGGTCAACCGTGATGAAATGTACAGGCTGAAACGCATCGAGGATCTGATCGAAAACCAGATCCTCAAACTCACCGTACCGGCAGAGCTGGGTGATGGACCCGAATGGAACCCACGGTACAGGCCTAAAGACATCAGGTACCGGAAAAAACCGGGCAACAAGGGCAAAGGAGGGAAGAAAGGGAAGCATGGACCGAAAGGTAAGCACGGAAATGCCATAAAGTCATCCAAACATTGAGCCCCCGGACAGTCCCGCAACGGTGCCCGGTCCGGTGAAGGATCAGACCCCGAAGCGGTAGGAGAACTTGACCATGAACACGTTATGGGGATGAATGTCGAACAGATCCCTTACCGTATCATCCATCCGGAATGAATTGGGACTTCCCCACTCGAACCTCTTCTGGGTCCAGACAAGATATACCACGGACCCGGCCCTGTATTCCCAGCGGAGAACAAAATTCGAATTGAAATCGAGCACCTTGAAGTCAGGATTCCCGAAGCTATAGCTGGTGCTGCCATCCAGGTTTTCATCCACCCGGTACTCGTCGTTTTCCGCATCGTAGGAAATCTGCGCGGGCGTGTAATACCGGACCCGGTCGCCTAGTTCCCGGGCCTTCGGGTCAACAACGTAACTGAAGTCCACAAACTGCCCGACCGAAACAAACGGCATACCGTAATACTGGATGGTGAATTCGGGACTGATGTTGAATGTAGCCCGCAACTGGATGTAGGCTTCCTTCTGGTCGAATCGTGCACGGATATACCGCGGGTCTGGCCGGTCGTTTATGTTCGTAACATACTGGTTCTTGTCGATGTTCTTGCAGTATTGGATCTCGAAGTTGAAATTCAGGGCATTGAAAGGCCGTATATCCATCCCGCAAAAACAGCCCAGGTATTGTGCTTCCCTGTTGAAGTTCTTGCTGATCCAGTTGCCGATATAACCGTTGACGTTCTTGCGGTAATCCGAGCCGATGTAGTAATTGACATTAAAAGCGGCAGGGTTGAAAACAGCAGGCCCACCACGAAGCTCATTGACCTCTATCCTGGACGGCTGTATGTTGAAATTTAGTCCCCCTCCCCAGTAATTCATAAGCCTTGTGTCGCCTGAAAATATGAACCAGGAGTATTTTCTTTCGCCTGCGAAGCTGATGGCGTTCGTTTGCAGCCAGGTCAGGTAAGTACTGCGGAAGATGGAGACCGGTTCGGTCTGCATGTACTGCAGGCGAAGGCGCTCGAAGATAATATCACCCGAGGACAGGAAACCGGCATCGTTCAGTTCCAGGGACGGGGAGCGGTGTGCCAGGGTCAGGTCGTAGGTCCACCGCGAATTCCCCTGCTTACCGATCCGGAAGGTCCCCCCGGTTCCGGTTAGGCTGGTTGCAGTAGTATCGACGCCCAGGTGTGTGGCGCCGGGACGCTGGAAATACTTGGGCATGGAAGTCTGCTGTCCGGTGATGGCCTCCCTGCTACCGTTCACGTGGCTGAGCACCAGGGAACCCTCCACGAAATAGGTTTTGTCCTTCCACTGGTGCCTGAAGTTCAATCCCCCGCTGAACGCATTCCGCTTCATGAATTCCTCAAGGTGCGCTTCCTGCAGGTTCCGGTTTACCATAGTAAAGGCAAAGCCAATTTGTGAATTAGCCTTGTTAAAATCCTTCATAACCCTGGATGCCAGATAGTTGGTCAGGGGCTCCACCGTTTCTTCCCGGCGGATTCCCTCATTGTCGATCAGGGCCTTCTCCTCCTGGGCAACCGAGTTCATAACGCCTGCGGACCAGCCATCGCTGGTTTTGCCAGTGACCTTAAACGCCCCCAGTATGCTGGAGTTATCCGGCATCCGGACGTATTCGTTGTCACTCAGTTCCGGCCAGTAGGAAGGAGGCTTTCCCACCCTTCTGGAGTAAAAGAGGACATCGTTCGACATGACGCTGTAATCATCTGTGATCGTGAAATCCAGAAGGTTCTTGCCCTCGATGAAAAAGGGCCGCTTTTCACTGAAATAGGTCTCGTAGGTGGTCAGGTTCACCTGTGATGGGTCGGCTTCCACCTGACCGAAATCCGGATTAATGGTAAAATCCAGTATGAAATTATTGCTGATGCCGATCTTGCCGTCAAGCCCACCGTTGTAAAGAAAATCCCTGCCGGACCTGAACGGGTTCCCTTCCTCACTTTTATAGGTTTCATAACCGCCCACGATAAAGGGCATGATTTCCATCTGTCTGCTGGGCTGAATGTCATGAATTCCGTGTAAATCCCCGAATTTACTCACGAACCCGGAGGCCTTAGGTGATTTATACTGCCAGAAGCTCCGTTCCTGGTGGCGGTAAAGCCGCCTTCCGACCTGCAGTCCCCAGACCTGCCCGTTTTTTCTCCCGAATCTCAGCTGTGAGAACGGGATCTTGATTTCCGCGATCCAGCCCTGGTCATCGATCAGGGTCTTTACATACCAGACCGGGTCCCAGGTCTCGTCCTCGCGGTTACCGTCACCCGTGATGATGGCATCGCCCCTCACACCGGCGGCGTTGACATTAAACCCGAAGGCGGTGTTGCGGTCAAAGTAGCTGTCGATGTAGATCTCGACAAAATCCCCCTCCCAACCGTCCCGTCGGCACATCCTTCTTACAATGCTATCCGGCGCCGTATCAAATGCCCGGATCAGGAAATAAATAGCGTTGTTGTCGTACACGGTTTTGAAAGCCGTATTCTGGGAAGGGGCTGCGGAGTCATAGGGCATGGTCTGGGTGAAGTTCCCGCTCCATTCAACCCGGTTCCACGCCTCGTCAGATGCATCCGCATCGATGCGCACGCTGTTATCCGGAGCCCTTGCAGTGGTATAGGCATTGCGCTGTGCGTGAACGCCACCACTGAATGCGAATACAACAAGGGCAATGAGACAGGCTGATTTAAGGGGATACATTGCCTCTACTCTAATACTCGCTGCAATATAATAATAAAAACCGGACCGTCACCTGACCGCCCGGTTTTTTTACTCCATTTCGGAGAAATTACCTCCAGAATTTGATATAGAATGTAACGATGATTGCAATGATGATCAGGGAGTTGATCACATCCCATTTCGAATAGCTTGCACGCGTTGCGGCGCGTTGCTCGGGAGTGGAAGAGAAATAGGTAACCCCTACCAGCCTGGCATCATCGACCCTCTTGGTGAAATAACTTACCACTACAATCACCAGGAGACAGAGCCCGAACAGGATGATCTCGTAATGCAGCCAGTTGGGTGCCACCCAGATGGCATGGTACCAGGTTCCTTCCGGGACCAGGTCTGCGAATACGTTGAATGCGAGGCGGATCATGCCCAATGCAAACCCGGTTGCCAGTCCCGCAAGCCCGGCCACGGGGGTAGCCCTTTTCCAGAACACCCCGAGCAGGAATACCGAGGCAATGCCCGGGGCAAGGATCGACTGCACATCCTGAAGGTACTCATAGAGCACTTTCCCGATGCCTTTCATAACGGGTATCCAGGCGATGCCAAGGATCACAATGACGGCCGTGGCAATCCTGCCCACGTAAACCAGGTGCTTCTCCGAGGCATTGGGATTGATCTTCTTATAGAAATCGACCGTGAACAGGGCGGCGGAAGAATTGAACAGGGCGGCCAGCGAGCTCATCAGGGCGGCCAGCAGTCCCCCGACCACAACCCCCTTCAGTCCGATGGGAAGGAGTTCCTTTACCAGGAGAGGGAAAGCCGAATCCGAATCGCCCAGGTCGATCATGCCTTTCTGGTTCAGTGCAAAGGCAATCAGTCCCGGTATCAGGAAGATGAATACCGGCGTGAGTTTCAGGTAGGCCCCGAAAATGGCCCCCCGCCGGGATTGCGTCTCATTCCGGCCGGACAGCACACGCTGTACGATGAACTGGTCCGTGCACCAGTACCAGAACCCGATGATGGCGGAGCCCAGGAAAACTCCTGTCCACGGGAATTCAGGGTCCTTGGGTGAACGCACCAGGCTCATCATGGAATCCCCGTAGTCGGTCATGCCCTGCGGACCGTTGCAGATCGACTCGAGTTCACCCCATCCTCCGACCTTGATCAGTCCCACGATGACGATGGTTATGGACCCGATCAGCAGAACCGGCGTCTGCAGCACGGATGTATAGAGAACGGATTTCATTCCGCCGATGGTGGTATAGATTCCGGTAATGACCACCAGGCCTATGGCTCCGATCCAGAAGAAGTCGATTCCCCAGAGCGATTCGATCCCGAACACCTCCTTGAAAACGACCCCGCCGGCATACACCGTGACGGCCACCTTGGTCAGAATGTAGGAGACCAGCGATATAACCGACAGCAGGGAGCGGGAGGCCGAATTATATCTTTTTTCAAGGAATTCCGGCATGGTGAACACCCCGCTCCGGGCGTAAAAGGGAACGAAAAGCCATCCCAGAACCAGGATCAGCCAGCCGTGCATTTCCCAGTGTGCCATTGCCATTCCGCTGGAAGCCCCGGCGCCTGCGAGTCCCACGAGATGCTCGGACCCAATGTTCGAAGCAAAGATGGATGCCCCGATGGCGATCCAGCCGGCATCCCTCCCCGCCAGGAAATAATCCGAGGAGGTATCCTCTTTCATCCGGCTCACCCAGACAATGATGGCGACCAGTCCCAGGACAAACAGACCCAGTACGGCCCAGTCAAGCCAATGAAAAGCTTCCATGATACGTGTTATTGGTTAATGATTTGGATATCGAAAGATGGGAAAAAAAGTTTAAAATACACTTATTGGAAAAGAAAATTTCCGGTTGCCGGAATGAAACGAAATTAATAGTTTTGAATATGCGAACCTAAGTACTCCAAAACAGCAGCTTATGAGCAGGATAACCATACTTGGTGCGGGACTCGTGGGCAGTGCCACCGCCATTGACCTGGCCGCACAGCACGAGGTCTCGGCAGTTGATCTGAATACCGATGCTTTTCCCCGTTTACGGGACCAAGGCGTAAAAACCCGGCAGGCCGACCTCAGCGTTCCGGGAGAGATCGCGGAACAGGTGGCCGGATCCGACCTGGTGATCGGGGCCCTGCCGGGTTTCATGGGATTCAACGCCCTGCGGGAGGCTATCCTGGCAGGCAGGGACATCATTGATTTATCCTTTATGCCCGAAGATTATCTTGATCTGGATGGCCTGGCAAAAGAAAATAAGGTAACCGCGGTGGTGGACTGCGGCGTTGCCCCGGGGATGGGGAATTTGATCCTGGGGCACCACAGCCGGGCAATGGAGGTCGAGAGCTACCGCTGCTACGTGGGGGGATTGCCCCTGACGCGGGAATGGCCCTGGGAATATCGTGCGGTCTTCTCCCCCATAGACGTGATCGAGGAATATACACGTCCGGCACGCTACCGGGAGAACGGACACCTGGTCACCCGTGATGCCCTGTCCGATCCGGAGCTGATTGATTTCCCGGCCATCGGAACCCTGGAGGCCTGGAATTCGGATGGCCTGCGTTCCCTTCTCACAACCATGGACATTCCCAACATGATCGAAAAAACCCTAAGGTACCCCGGAACGACTGAATACATCAGGGTTCTCAGGGAGACCGGTTTTTTCTCCTACGATGAGATCAACATCGGGAAGCAAAAAATCCGCCCCATTGATTTTACCGCCAACCTCCTTTTCCCTAAATGGAAGCTGCAGGAAGGGGAAGGTGACCTTACCGTCATGAAGATCATCATCCTCGGCAAGGAAAACGGGCAGGAGGTGCAATACACCTACGAACTTTACGACGAGTACGACCTGGAAACCGATACCATCTCCATGGCACGCACCACCGGATATACCTGTACCGCAGTAGCCAACCTCGTGCTGAGCGGCAGGTTCGGCCGCAAAGGTGTGTCTCCCCCCGAATACGTGGGACAGGAGCCCGGGAATTTTGAAGCCACGCTCGAATACCTCCGGGAAAGGAGGGTTTTCTACCGGGTGAACAGGGATTGAAACCCGGATCCGGTTCCAGCAACCGGATCAGCCTTTGATCAGAATATATCCTTATGAAACAATATTTCAATATATTTGTGCACCGAAACCATCTTTCCGGCAACCTTCCTGGCCATCCTTTCCTTCGAGTCAGGCTGTAAAAAGGATGCCCAATCCCAACAGTCCCAAGCCCCTGGGGTCCAGGTCATCGAAGTGATCCAGAAGGATTTTCCGAGGGTAAGGGAATTCGTGGGACAAACCTACGGTATAGCCGACATCGCCATATGGGCAGGCGTGCCGCTGTCAGTACAGCAACGGCGAACGCGAGCCTGCGGCGGCTCAGAATCGAGGTTTTTACATCTTGGGTTTTCATGGTTTGTTCCTCCTTATTTTTGTTTTGTTGATTTCGTGTTTCTTGAACTTCCTGATACAAAAGTATCCCGCGCTGCAGGCCCAAATCCAACAGCTATGTATTGAAGATTGACAGAAATGTAACGGGATGGGATAAAATCCGTACTTTTAAAGTATCTCATACCCGTTTTATCGCTCATGGACGCCACACGACGCAGGTTCATACGGTCCTCCATTATCTTGGCCAGCGCTGCATCCCTGCCGCCTTGCATGCTTTCTTCCTGCGGTTCTCCGGGTAAGGAAGAAAGCCTGGTGGGAATAGACTTCATAGGGGACCGGGAAAGCTTTGATAAGTATCAGGAACATTTCAGACGGATCCGGAAAAACCGTTTCGTTTTCAGTTCGCTGGAAACAGCCCTTTCCGATGGATCGGATGCCGTTTTCCTGGATACCCTCTCCGCAACCAAGTCCGCTTACATCATCATGCTGATGGAACAGGGGAAGGATATCCTGACGACCTACCCCCTGGCCGGAAGCCTGGGCGACTATGCAAACATATCCGAGTTCAGGGAGGAATACGGCAGGATCGTAGGCATGCTGAATCCGCTGCTTTTTTACCCGTCCGTAAAAATGCTGAAGGATATCCTTGCCACGGAAGGCATTCCCCTGGACCGGATCGATGTCCGGTGCCATCCCGTAACCCTGGATCACGGGTTCCGGGTCGAGGGTCCGGCCGGAACCGCCCAGCCCATGGTCAGCGTTGCATCTTACCTAAGCGATGCTTACCCGGTAATACTCCGGGCGGAGGCGGGAACGGATGGGCAACCGAGCCTTATAGAGATCCGCTACGATGCTTTCGTCATGATGATCCGCTTTGATGAGGAACAAACCGGCTGGCACATGAAAATATCGGGTAATGATTTCTCAGCCCTGGCCGATCACACGGGATTGCTGGCAGTAAATAACGAGGTTGAGTCGCGCCGGGCACCGGATCCGGCCGTACTGGAAAAAGCCACCCGGGACAACCTGGAAGATTTCATGGATGCGGTACGGGAGCGCAACGAACCGCGCGTGAACATCCTGGATGGACTATCATCCATCGTGCTGAACAAAGCCCTTGGGGAATCCCTTCGTACGGAGGGACCGATAAGCCTGTAAAATCCTGCTTTTCTACCAGTCGATGATCCGGCGGTCGCTGATGAACCTGCCTGTGGGAATATCCGGCTCGGTGGCCAGCCATACGGCTGTATCCGCTCCTTCTTTAAGGGATTTGACGGCATGGGATCCCCCCATATCCGTCCGCACCCAGCCGGGATGGATGGTATTCACCCGTATGCCTTGGGCCTTAAGCTCACTCGATTGCACGACCGTCAGGGCGTTCAGGGCGGCCTTGGACACACGGTAGGCAGGCGATCCGCCTCCCATGCCGGAAAGCTGTCCCATCTGGCTCGACAGGTTGATAACCCGGGCATCATCGCTTTTTGCCAGAGCCGGCATCAGGGCCCGTGTGACCAGCAGGGGACCGTAGACATTGGTTTCCATGGTACTCCTGACATCCTCGATATCGACATCAAGGGTGGTCCGGTTCTCATCCAGGTAAACGCCTGCATTGTTGATCAGCACATCCAGCTTACCGTGTTCTTCCAGAACGTACTGTACCATGTCCCGGATGCTTTCTTCATAGGTTACGTCCAATTGATGGTACCACGCGGTCTTGTATTCCTGCCTCAACTCGTTTACAAGGGGCCTTCCCGTTTGCATGTTCCGGGAGGTGAAAATAACGGTCCAACCCTTTGCCAGCAGCTGCTTCCCGATTTCCAGACCGATGCCCCTGCAGGCTCCCGTGATCAGTCCAATTTTGTCCATATCATCTGATTTTCATACCGGATTGAATTACAATAATATTAAAATCCAGGTATATGTTAAAATGTAAATACAAAGATTATGACGGTGCAGAGGCTTCGCAGGGCTCCTGATTCTGGATGAATTTCGTATATTTAAAAGGTATGAAGGCACTAACGTTTCAGGGCATTAAAAGCATCCGGTACGAATCGGTGGAGGACCCCGTGATCATGGACCAAACGGACGCCGTTGTCAGGGTTGAGCAGACTTCCATCTGCGGATCGGACCTGCACGTTTACCATGGAAGGGAAAGCGGGCTGGATAAAGGCACCGTCATGGGGCATGAATTTACCGGAGAAATCATTGAGACCGGCAGGGGAGTAAGGCAGTTCCGGAAGGGTGACCGGGTGGTCAGTCCCTTTTCAACCAATTGCGGGCAATGCTATTTCTGCGATATCGGACTTACGGCCCGGTGTGTGAACGGCCAGTTGTTCGGATGGGTGGAGGGGGGCATCGGACTTGAGGGCGCACAGGCCGAATACGTGCGGGTCCCCTACGCCGACAGCACCCTGGTGCACATTCCCGAATCCTTGGATCCGCGGTTTGCACTGCTGGCCGGCGACGTTCTTTCAACCGGGTATTTCTGCGCGGACAATGCGGGGATCAGGCCCGGGGGACTCTATGTGGTCATAGGGTGCGGACCGGTGGGACTGCTGACCATCATGAGTGCCTTTGAGCAGGGGGCCCAGCATGTTGTAGCCATTGACTCGGTCCATGACAGGCTTGAGATCGCGAACCAGATCGGGGCCGTCGCCTGGCACCTGAACGAGAACCCGGTGCTGTACGTAATGGAGAAAACCCACGGCATCGGTGCGGAAGCGGTTATGGAAGCCGTAGGTAACCCCGGGGCGCAGGACCTGGCCCTGAAGCTTGTCCGGCCGGGCGGAACCATTTCGACTGTGGGCGTTCAGACCTCCCACGATTTTTCATTCAGTCCCGTTGAGGCATACAACCTGAACCTGGCCTTCCGGATCGGACGCTGCCCGGCACGCTACTACATGGACATTGTAATGCCTAAACTCGAGGACTGGAAATGGGACCTGGATATGATCTTCAGCCATGAAATGCCCCTCAAGGAAGGCCCCAGGGCGTACGAGATCTTCGACCGCAAGGAGGAAAACGCCCTCAAGATCCTGCTCAAACCCTGACCCCCTTACGTTACACAAAATCGGCAATCCGAGAGGATATTAAACAAGCCGCCTTAGCGTTTTAATATCCTCGAGGATATCAAACCGGCATTGCTTTTTACCTGACGACAAAAAAAGATGCCTTGTTTGATATCCTCTCGGATTATGGTGCATGGCATTAGCAGATCCTGGGAAGCTGTTCGCCGGTGAGCATATCGATGACCCGGCTGGATCCGATACCGGTGGTCATTCGAACCACGGAAGGATGATCCCCGGTCACCCTGCCAACGATGGCAGAGCGTTTCCCGAGCGGATGGTTTTGCATGGCATTCAGGACCCTTTCGGTATCTTTTTCGGGAGCGATGACCAGGAGCTTGCCCTCGTTGGCAACATACAGTGGATCCAGCCCGAGAACCTCACAGGCACCGCGGACCTCCTCCCTTACCGGGATGCTTTTTTCATCCAGCACCATTCCCAGGCCGGCCGAACGGCTTATTTCATTCAGGGTGGTGGCCACTCCGCCGCGTGTGGGATCCCTGAGAACGGAGATTCCGGGGCATACATCGAGGATCGAATCCACCAGGCCGCTGAGCGGGGCGGTATCCGATTCAATGCCGCTTTCGAACCGGATTCCTTCGCGGGCGGACATGATGGCGATGCCGTGATCCCCGATATCCCCGCTCAGGATGATCCGGTCGCCGGCCCTGCACGCTGCCGGATCGATACGGACACCATCCCGTACCCTCCCGACACCGGAGGTATTGATGAAGATGAGGTCCCCGCTGCCGTGGTCCACGACCTTGGTATCCCCGGTAACGATCCTTACCCCCGCCCTGTCCGCCGCTTTCTTCATGGCAAGCACGATCTTCCACAGGTCCTCCATGGGCAGGCCCTCCTCCAGGATCATCCCGACGGACAAGTATTCCGGGCGGGCCCCGCAACAGGCAAGATCGTTCACCGTTCCGTTCACGGCCAGGTCGCCGATGTTGCCCCCCGGAAAAAATACGGGTTTGACCACGAAGGAATCGGTGGTGAAAGCCATCATCCCGGATGGAGAGCCCAGGACGGCCCCGTCGTGGCCGGCATCGAGCTGCTCATCTGAAAATATGGGACGGAACAGGCTGTCGATCAATTGATGGGACAGTCTTCCCCCGCTGCCGTGGGCCATGGTGATCACCGGGTATTCTGAAATGGGAATCGGACAGTTCAACTCGAAATCCAAGGTTTGGAACTTTTAGTTTGGAACTATTAGTTTGGAACTTTAAACCTATAATATGCCGAGCAGGCGCCTTCGGCGCTTACCATGGGCGCTCCCAGGGGATGCTCGGGTTTGCACTGCCGGCCGAACGCGGGACAGTCCCCCGGCTTTTTCAGTCCCTGCAGAACTTCGCCGGCGATGCAAAGGGAAGATTCCTGCTGCACGAGATCGCCGACGTCAAACTTCTTTTCTGCATCGAATTCCCGATATTCCTGAGCCAGCCTGAAACCGCTCTTCGGGATCATCCCGATACCCCTCCACTTCATGTCCGACACCTCGAAAACCTCCCGGAGCAATGCTTTTGCCGCTGGATTCCCCTGCCGTGTCACTACCCTGCCGTATGCGTTTTCCACCTCGTGCCTGCCCTCTTCCAACTGCTTAACGACCTGGTGTATCCCCCGGAGGATATCGACGGGCTCAAAGCCGGTGACCACGATGGGGACCCGGTATTTTTCCGCCAAGGGTATGTACTCCTCGTATCCCATGACGGTGCAGACGTGTCCGGCCGCAAGAAACCCCTGTATCTTGTTCCGGCTGGATGACAGGATGGTCTCCATGGCCGGGGGGACCAGCACATGGGAGCTGAGGATGTAAAAATTGCCCAGTCCCCTGCGTCTTGCTTCCTTCACAGCCATGGCATTGGCAGGTGCGGTGGTTTCAAATCCGATGGCAAAGAATACGACTTTTTTGTCGGGATTTTCTTCGGTAATTTTAATTGCATCCAGCGGGGAATAAAGAATCCTTACATCCCCTCCGCCGGCTTTCACACTCAGGAGGTCTTTTTCCGATCCGGGTACCCGCAGCATATCCCCGAAGGAGGTAAAGATCACATCTTCCCTTTCGGCTATGCGGACGGCCCGGTCTATGATTTCGAGCGGGGTGACGCATACCGGGCAACCGGGACCATGGACCAGCCGGATCCCCTGAGGAAGGAACTCCTCCAGGCCATACCGCATGATACTGTGTGTCTGTCCCCCACAGATCTCCATAATGTTCCATTCCCCCTTCGTGATCTCATGGATCTTCCCCGAGAGATTTCGGACCAGTTCAATATCACGGAATTCATCCAGGTACTTCATCGTTCGGGATCATTTATACTACCATCCGTCCTTTCCCATCTCGGCATCCAGTTCTCCCATCTCACGCAATAGTTCTAGGGTCTCCAGCGCGTCATTCTCATCCACGATATTCAGGGCCATGCCCACGTGAGCCAGCACAAAGTCACCCTCCTTAACTTCGGGCAGCCATTGCACGCAAACTTCCTTAATCATGCCTGAAAAATCGACTTTGGCCATCCTCAGGTCCGGATTGCTCTCATCGATCGAAATTACCTTCCCCGGTACTGCTAAACACATATTATCTGGAATTAAAATCCATGCAAATTAACTAAAAAATACAAATTTGTCCGAAATCCACACCCTTACGCGATCCCGCAATATAGGAATAATTCCATCTTTCCGGCAGAATAAGAATTTTGTATATTTAAATGTTCTAAATCCCACCCAGATAATGAACAGCAAGTATCCCGGCATTGCCCTTTTCCTCCTGCTGGTTTTGTTCAGCATGTGCAAGAAGGACGATCAACAACCGGAACTGATCGCCAGGACCGGGCCCGACACAACCGCCAGCATCGGGGATACCGTCCGGCTCGATGCCGGTGCTTCCACCGGAAGCAAATACGAGATCCTGTGGACCATCCATAGTCAGCCCGG
>CAZNQG010000037.1:0-29279 GCA_964575235.1 uncultured Bacteroides sp. | reverse complement strand
CATCTATCCATATCTTGAGCTTAAAAAAATCAACTGGGATAGTATATACAACGTTTATAGACCCAGGGCAGAGCAATCCAGAGGAGATGAGATTTATACGGTACTGATTGATATGCTGGGTGAATTAAAGGACATGCATATACATGTAAAAACGGAAGGAGGCGAATTGATCCAGACGTATCAATCACCCAGATGGCTGAAGGATAAAGATGCCTACGATCCTGTCGTTGTAAGGAATTATTTTGATAAGGACTTAAGAATCACAGGGGAAGGTAATATCGAGTATGGGATACTTCCCGGCGATATCGGGTATATATACATTGGAAGTTTCAATGTTGAACATATGCAAAACCCATTCAACGAAGCTCTTGATTTTGTCAAAAATACAAATGCACTGATTCTGGATGTTCGTCATAATAACGGGGGATTAACTCAGCATGCGGAATCGGTTGTCAGCAGATTCATAAAAACCCAACTTGAACGACCTCTGTATTACCAAGGCGGCGAGCTAATCCAACCAACACCTCTGGATCCAGCAGGATTTTTTCAATACTTAAAACCAACCCTAGTTCTGATCAATGGTGTATGTATCAGTGCGGGTGATTACTTCCCTGAATTGATGAAACAGGTATCGACGGTGACGGTAGTTGGAGACACGACAGCAGGTGCATCCGCAGCTTCTTCGATCCAATTCCCTGCACAATATGAACTTCCAAGCGGGAAAAAGATCATTGTAGGCACATCAGATCTTCGCCGTTATGACGGGCTCCCCTGGGAATGGATCGGCATAGAACCGGATATTCTGGTCGAACAAAAAAAAGAAGATCTTGAACATGGAAGAGATACACAATTGGAATTTGCTATCGATATGCTCTCCGATTGACCCGGTATTACAGGCTTCCTGCTGGAAGTGAACAAAGTTATATGGGTTGGGGAATGTGCCGGCTACGGATACTCTGTTTTAAATGGTCCAATGAAAAGGGAAGCTGAAAGGATATTTTGAGTTTGACGATAGAACGGAGTCTGACCTCAGCTCTCAGGTAACGTAATCGTAAACCTGCACATGCTTCCTCCCGTTCGAAGCGTTTCAAGGACTTCCACTGATACGGATTTGCCCGTTAAACGGCCGAAAAGTTCCTTCAAATATCCTGCGGAGCACTGGCAGTAGGTCGGCGAAAGTTCTTCCGGTCCGGATTCGACAAGGGGGCACATGCAATATCCATCCATGATCCTTAGTCCGTAAGGGTTTTGTTCCGCCTTCCCGTATTGAAAAAAGACCGTGTTACCCTCTCTCCTGATTTCAGTTTCTCCGCGTTGCTGACAGGATTGAATAAAGCTGTCCAGGGTATCGGGAGGGGGGGGACTTTCACTTGCGATTCCAAAAGCATCCAGAAAACAGGATCGGCCGCAAGCCTGCATGAGGGCTTTCTTTTCTTTTTCGGTCAATATCTGATCCATGTTTTCCATTAACTTCTTCACCCATGATTCGGCAAATTCCATTCTCCTCCAGTCCGGAGTTAAGGATCCGTCTTTCATCCGTTCTTCCAAGCCCCTTATCCAATCGGGTTCGCCGGGGTTTGATTCGTCAGGGGGTGAAAATCCGTTGTTCCTATCCATAGCTTTTACAGCAACGGCGCTGCACCAGCATAAACCCACACCTGCCTGTGTTATTCTTTTAAGAAAATCCTTTCTGTACATGGTTTAATGAATTTTTTGAGCCTGGGTTAAGCGATCTCTCCCGAATTCAACATGCGTAACATCTCCCGACTCGTTTTTTACAAAATGGAACGAGATATTGCCGAAACTTAGAAAATATTCTGTCGGTGACGCCGGTTTGATTTCATACTTAATCAAGGCCCCAGGGCTGGAAAAAAACAGGTGGTCTTTTTCTCTGGTAAACGTAATTGTGAAAGCCGGAGATACCCGATAGGACCCAACGCATGCTTCCATCGCATTGGTATCGGCTTCCACTTCCTCCCAGGTTCTGTAAATGGGCGATTCTTTGACGGGCAAAACACACCGGGGCAATTCAAATATGGAATCATCCAATGGGATATTATGACGGATCTCATTAAAACGCATAATCATCCCGGAATCATCCTCAGCCTGCTTTTTACCAAGAAGGATCCTGAACGGCCTGGTTACCTGGCCTGCCTTCCTGTAATCTTCAAAATAGATGTCTCCGGCTCGCAGCAGCAAGCCGGTTCCATTGTCGAATGCAAGTTCAACATCCATTCCTTCAGGAGATTTTGCCAGTATAACAGATGCTTCGCTGTTTCCAATCTTCTCTGACCCCTGAAATTTCATTTCAGGGAAGATTTCCAGGATCCTTACAGGAGCATGCGGATCCAGAAGGGTAAAATAAATTAATTCTTCCGGAGAAAAAGCAGATATGCTTTTGGTATCCTGTACCCACGCGGTTTCGCCATCGGAGCCATAAATTACCTGGTCACCCCATGCAAATGTCTGTTCATAATACCATTGACCCGGTGCTCCCGATTTGATTTCAAATGGAACGCCTCCGGTTATTCCGCGGACCAGTGTACCGGTTATGGATTCTGATTTAATATCTGCAATGGCATCTCCTCCGCATGCCTGGATATAGGAATCAATTATTCGGGTTACCGAAACCGAATCATCCCGATACCCGAAGGCCCTGGCGGAATGTATGGTTTCACCCGATAAGCCGGATGTTAAAAAAGCAGAGATGAAGAAAGCATAAAATGTTTTCAAGGATCGTTTTTCCGATTTATCGATCAATTTTCATGCAACATCCCATAATATGCAGAATACTAGAAGCTTGTATTTATTTAATAGTTTTATTTCAACCTGTTTTGTCCATTTTATGACACCATTGTGTCCGATAATGGACCCTTATGGCTCTTCCATACAACCCATCATTTCAGTTGCAATTCGGTTCCGGAGACTTCGGTTAGAATCATATCTGATGGCAATTCGGTTCCGGAGACTTCGGTTGGAATCATATCTGAAAAAAATTGGTGCCGGCGGCACCGTGTATTTTCATGATTGATATTGAAAAAGAGTCCTCTCTTTGACTCAAATGATCGGGGGGTACAGGTTACAGAAGAATGCCGGCGACGGACGGACAAGGTCTGGTAAGTTATGTGTACATTTAATTAATCTTTCAAACCTGGATCTGGATATGAGCTCCGAAAGGGAAAAGGCTGGCAGGCATTCCGAAAGGAAACGATGGTGGAAGTTAGGAGGTAAGCTAAGGGTTTCCCATGTTCTTTTAATCCTGGTTACGGCCTATGTAATACTGAAAGCCTTTCAGGGAGGCAACGATATTAATGTGTACTTGTATGCCTCCAAACAGTTTTTCAGGGGGGAGAACATATATGCTGAAAACCCATTTAATGAATATCTGTACAGTCCACTGTTCGCCCTTCTTCTGGGTCCGATCTCCATATTTAAATATCCCGTGGCACGCATGATCTGGGGCATGCTCAACCTTCTGGTGGCGATCAGGTTATGGAAGATCATCGGCAGCCTTATAACCCAAAGCATAAACATGGAAAGGAAATACGAGACCTGGTGGTCCATAGGAGTTGCAGTTATTTCCATAGGTTATCTGAATCATAATATTATTCTAGGGCAAATAACCGTGGTTATTCTCTGGCTGACTTTCGAGGGAATATACCAGATCCTGCATCGCAATAAAACGGTTCTGGGTGCCGTGCTGCTTGCCCTGGGGATAAACATCAAGATCATTCCGCTGGCAGGACTCTATTATTTGTTTTTCAAAGCCAGGTACAAGGCCGTGGCGATTTGCACGGGTATGGTCATTATAGGCCTGTTTTTACCATCGATCGTGGTTGGATTTAATCAAAACACAACATTGCTGCAGAACTGGTTTGAAAAGATCAATCCAACTGGCGATTCGTATGTGTTTGAGAACAACGATGGCACACAGTCACTGAATGCCGTACTTCCAGCCTTTTTTTATGATTTTAACGACGGCAAGGTGGGACCTGCAAATTTGAAACGGCAACTTCTTTCCGTGCCCTATGATGTTTTGGTCACCATCATGCATGCTATAAGGATTTTACTCCTTCTGTCTTTACTGTACCTGATTTTCTACCGGTACAAGCGAAGAGAAAAAGGTTCCATCTATCTGCTGTGGGAGTTTGCCTACCTGGCAGTGATTTCTGTTCTGGTCTTTCCCCATCAGCAGAAATATACCCTCCTTTATTTTGTGCCGGCAGGTTCATATATGATCTTATTTGTACTGATGGTCTTCAAACAAAAATGGGATGTCGGTCCCGGATCAAAGATCATTGCCATCCTGTCTTCCATTCTCATGCTGATCATGGCATTGAATGGCAGGGACATCATCGGGCACATGGCTGTTAGGGTTCTGGACTACTATCACACCACCAGCATTTTTATCATGATCTTTCTGGTACTTTTAATTCTGACAAGGCCCGACCTGCTGATAAGGATGAGTCGGAAAAAGAGTATTGAGGATTAAGGGTTCCGGGGCAGAGACCTGGGTTGTCCCGGGCTTCGGATATTCAGAACTCTATTTTATAGCTGAGGTTGGGAACCAGAACCCCGATTTCAAAGGGTTCAACCCGTTTGGTTTTGTAGTTGTAGTACAATCCGTAATTTTCCTTCGCGACCAGGAGATTTGAAATTTGCAGCGACCATATGCTGGAGTGCCTGGTCTTGTTCACACGGTAATTGATCGTGACACCTACAAAACATATATCGGATTCCTTTTCGTCAAACAATCTTGAATAGTCGTACACAACCTTCTGTTCCAGGTCTGATTGATCATGGTCTACCGGTGTTGCACGCTTTCCGCCCAGGTAATTCACCCTGGCGTTCACACCCAGTATCTTGTTCTTCTGCGCACCGAGTGCCCATTCCTTTCCACCCAGTAAATTGAATACATAATGCGTATTAAACCGCGTGTTGCGTTCGATGCCGTCTCCACCCCTGTATCTTGAGTTAAACAGGGAAGCTGTGAATAAATAATAGTAACCATCCTTGAGGAAGCGCTCCAGGGTAAAATCGATTCCGGTGTTGTTACCCGTGCCGGTATTGATAAGTTTCTGGTTGATATACCAGTCCGTCTCCATGTTCAGCACGGAATAGTTACTGTCGGGGATTACCGGGACATCATATAAAAACTGGGTGTACGGTTCTATTTTCAATCTTAAGTCGGGATTCAGGCTGATGTCGTATGAAAAAACCAGGTGATGAGATTTGGTAAGCTTCATGGATTTATTCGGCTGGGTGATGCCGCTGCCGTCATCGACCCCGGCAAAAAACAGGATCAGCGGTTCCGGTCTTGAATGTTTCCCGTATGCCATGCTGATGGACTGGGCCCTGCCCAGGTTATAGGTCATCCCAAGTCTTGGCTCGATCACCAGCTCCCTATTAAGATCAAAGTACTGGGCATGCAGGCCGGCATTAATAAAAAACCGCTTTGACACATTGAATTTGGATTGGGAGAAAACCTGCACCAGGTTCGAAGCACCCTTTTCATCGACCACGGTGACCAGCCCCTGGTCATAAACGGGAGCAAATCTGGAGAGGGTATTATAATGGATGTTATCAACAATGAACCCGGACCGGTTGGTATGTTTGGAACTGAACTTCCGGTTCAGGACACTGGTAAACGTATACTTGCAATTCCTCAGATCCATAGACTCGTACTCATACTGCCGCAGGTCGTACCCGAGTATGTCTGCCTTGTATTTTGTGAAATGGCCGGTCCATGCAAGAGAGGTGTTCAGGTAGGCCTTCTTTGGCAGGATAAGCCGGTGGTTCAGGCCAACTGCCCCCATTCCCTGCGTGATGGTTCCATCCAGCCTGTCGTCAATGCTTTCCCACAGGGAGGTATCTTTCTCTGCTTCGAAATCCTGCCCGTTCTGAGCCGCCAGTCCCCAGATGGAAAATGTGCCGTATTTTGCCGCCGGCATATTGATTTTGAAACTCAGATCCTGGTATACCGGAACGAATGATTTTATTTCCTGCGGCAGTATAAATTTAATAAGACCGAATGTGGAATACCGGTAATTGAACAAATAAGAAGCCCTGGAGCCTTTTCCCAGCGGGCCTTCAGAAGAAACATCGAGTCCCAGGGTGCCCAGCTGGACTGCATGCTCATGGTTTTCGTTGTTGCCGGAGCGCATTTTCAGATCGAATACGCCCGATATGGCATTCCCGTATTCCGCTGGAAAAGCCCCTGTGAAAAAATCGGAATTATCCATCACCAGTGCACTCAGCGCGGATACCCCGCCGCCTCCGAAGGTTGCCAGGTTGGCAAAATGGTTGGGATTCGGGATTTCAACCCCTTCCAGTCTCCAGAGCAGGCCTTTTGGCGAATTGCCGCGTATGATGATGGTATTATCCCGGGTGCTTTCCGTCGTGATCCCGGCAAAAGATGAGGCCAGCCTTGCAGGATCGTCATAGCCTCCTGCAAATCGCCTTGCCTCTTCAACGGAAAACGTTCGGGCGCTGGCAGTAGCCATGCTGTTCAACGGCTTGTCTTTTTTTGTGTAGGCCTTGATGACCACTTCATCCAGCATGGAGATCTGTTCCTTCATTTTAATGGTCAGCACGGTTTCCTTTCCCGTCGAAACCATCAGTTCAGGCACCACACAGGTCTCGTAACCAACGTATGATACACGGACGTTGAACCGTCCGATGGGTACTTTTTCCATACGGAAATTACCGTTATTATCCGTAATCGTTCCCAGCAATGAATCCGATGTTATTACAGCGACGGTGGCAAACGAAAGGGGGAGCAAAGATTCATTGTCGATAACCCGTCCGCGGATCACCTGTGTCAGCTCCTGCGCCGCTGCAGTTAGAAATACTGCATTCAGAAGGGATATGAGCAGGATGGTTTCTTTTATTCTCATCTCGGTATTCGGGTGTTTACGATTATGGACAGTATAAAAATGTCCCGGTTGCACAGTGCGGTTATAAAAATTTATCAAGAAGAGAGGCGATTCAGAATCCGGTAATTTGATTTGGAATTAAACCGGAGAGGAGTTAACCCCGGTTCACAGGATTCAAATACGGTTATTTCGATAAGATCGTTGGGAATCTGTGAAAAACCCGGACCACCGGATTTTATTTACCGGTCTTTCTTTTGATGCTTTCCAGCGCCTGGTTATAGGCATTTATAATGCTTTTGCGGGTTATCAGTCCGACGATGTGTGCCTGGTCATCCCTTTTCACAACCGGTATTCTGCCTACATTCCTCATGGCCATCTTATGCAGGGCCGTTTTCAGACTTTCATTGGGAAAACACAGGGTAATGTCCCTGGTCATTATCCGGTTAACCTGAACGTCGGCATCCCCTTTTCCAAGAGCCTTATTTACATCCTTGCGGGTTACGATTCCAACCAGTTTCCCCGCATCGTCAATAACCGGGAAACCTCTGTGGTTCGTTGATTTGATCTTTAAGCCGACATTTTTAACCTTTTCGGACTCTGAAACGGCGATTATATTGGAGACCATGGCCTCTGAAACGGTGATGATATCCATAAGGTCCACTTCCCTGTACCGGTCAATATCTATGCCTTTCCTGACCAGTTTTAAGGTATAGATCGAATATTTTGTCATCCATCTGACCAGTATTGCCGAGATGACACAGGTAATCATCAGCGGAGGAAGGATCTTATAATTTCCCGTCATCTCGAAAAGGAGAAGGATAGCCGAGATGGGAGCATGGGCCGTACCTGCAAAAACCGCCGCCATACCTACAAGTGCGAATGCGCCGGGGGGTATGACAGCAGCCGGGAAAAGCAGGTTCACCATTTGCCCGAAAGACTCACCCAGCAAAGCCCCGATAAACAGGGAAGGGGCAAAAATGCCTCCTGATCCACCCGATCCCAGCGTTATGGAGGTTGCCAGAATCTTTAAAAACGCAAGTGCAATTATAAGTTTCAGTGCCAGGCCTCCTGCCTTTATTGAGGTTTCAATCACCTCATACCCGACACCGAAAATTTGAGGAAAATAAAGCCCGATCAGGCCTATGATCAACCCACCGATACCGGGTTTGATAAAATCGGGCATTTTCAGCCTGTTGAAAACATCCTCACTCATGTATAATGCCTTGATAAACAGCCATGCGACCAGGGCGGTCAGCAATCCGAAAACGAAATAATACGGAATGTCCCAGAGGCTGTACAGCTCGAAAGGAGGAAGCTGAAAAGCCGGGGTATTACCCAGGAAATGCCTGGAAATCACGGTGGCGGTGACGGATGAAAGCACAACGGATGAGAAATTTCTCAAACCGTATTCCCTGAGTATCACTTCAAGTGCAAAGAAGATCCCTCCCAGCGGGGCGTTGAAGGTCGCGGCTATTCCTGCTGCTGCACCGCAGGCAACCAGGGTTTTGGTCTTTTGTTCGGTTAGCCTGAAAAATTGCCCGATGGAGGATCCTATGGCGGAGCCTATCTGGATGATCGGGCCTTCCCTTCCTGCCGATCCTCCCGAGCCAATGCATATCGAAGAAGCGATTGCTTTTACTACCGCCACCCTGGGCCGTATCTTCCCACCCTGGGTGACCATGGCGGATATCACTTCCGGAACCCCGTGGCCCCTGGCTTCCCTGGCAAAATAGTAAATTAGAAGTCCAACGATCAAACCTCCGATTGCGGGAATTAAAACGACATAATACGATCCCATGAAACCAAGCCATTCCCCGCCTCTGATAAAAAATAAATTCTTGAACTGTTGGATCAACCAGCGGAACAGTATGGCTCCGAAACCGCCTCCCAGCCCTACCAATATGGAAAACAGTAGAAAATAAATGGCATCTGAAGTTCTCAGGTAGCGAATCAGCTCTTGACCCCGTAACCGGATTTTCCATTTCAGAAGTGTATGAAGGTTGAACCGTTTCATTTTCGCAGTTCATGCACAGAATATGGGAAACATCCCGGATTCTGCGTATTGACAAAGTTGGGGATTTTATTATCCAACTACAATTACTTGCTGTAATTATATAATATTCAAATCATTGGTTGCTTATGATGCGGGATGTTTCAATATTTCGTAACTTGTTAAAATGAAAACAAGTGTATCTCAGCTTGGTATCCTGGCAATGCTCGTACTATCCATGGCATCCTGCAAAATGGATGACTTAAGTTCCGGAGCAAGGTCAGGTTATTTCATTCTTTCGGAATTAAAAAAGGATGTCCTGGCTAATTCGAACGGCGATTTACGGCTCAAGTCCGGGGATCTTGATTTTTCCCTGGGCACGATAAAGGCCAGCAGGGAGTTTTATTTTCTGATTACCAACGGCGGCGATGAGCCGATCGTCGATATTCAGCTGACGACGGGGGACGAGGCCTTTATCATTTCCCCGGACCGGATCGAATCGCTACCGGGGAGAACAGGAACCGATGATCTGGACCATCCAACGGTCATTCCCATACTTACCCTGGGAGTTTTACACGGCCTGCAGCTCAACGGGGTGGGTTACACGGATCTGCTTGAGATGGGAAGTAATTCCTCCTACATATACATTAGCGGTAAGACTCTTGACCAGGGAGAGACCATAACGATCGCCGATGAATTTACCATTGGAATAAATGCCTGCGTTATGGATATTGCCCTCAGTTGTTACGGGAGCGAACTGGATCTGACAGAATGGGATGGGGCAGTATCATCCAATATGGGCGGCCTGGGATTCGTACGGTATTACAAGGTATATGAGGATCAGGTTGAAATTAAAAATACGGGAAATGTCGATATTGAGGTATTCCATGGTGATGACGACAGAACCATTCATTCCAACCATTTTACCCTGGTACCGGGGGACACCGAAACGATCGGATTATACGATAACTTAATATTCCTGAAACTGGACAGTGAGGGGACCATGGCGGACGACCAGAGGATTCAACTGGGAAATGACGGGAACGGGTATCTGTGTGTTCATTATTATGAACTGCAAGAGAATGAGCTGGTTCCCGTTGATACATCATTCATGAGCCGCTGAATTGCGATTCTACCCTAAGGTGCAGGTTCCTGCCTGCCGAAAGGCAGGGGGCATCTGCCCTGATTCTGGCAATAATCTTTTAATTTTATCGCAGAACCTTGCTTAAAATGGGCCCGCGTATCGTTGTGTTCTTTTGCCTGACGGTCATCGGCCTGTCCGGCCTGGACGGGCAGGCGGATCCCGATTTTGAGCTGGCGGCGGAAAACGGCCGGCTCGCAAACGAAGGCTACATCCGCTGCCAACGTTACGTTACCGGCTGGCTGGCACACGCGGACCCGGAGACGGGACTGATCCCGAGGAACCTTTCGGGTAGCAATTACTGGAATGCCTGTGACGCGGCGGCGGACAATTATCCCTTCATGGTGCTGACCGCATCCCTGACGGACAGCGCTTTGTTCAGCGGGGTGATGCTCGACATGCTTCGCACGGAAACGGAGCTGACCTCGAGAATCGGCAGCTTGCCGGACACCTGGGATTTCAGCACCGGTACGCTTCAGCAGAACAACCTGTCCAGCGTGATCTTCGGATCCGCCGAATACGTAAAGGACGGCCTGCTTCCGCTGACCGAATGGCTGGGCGCCAGTCCCTGGAGCGAACGTATGGTCGCCATCCTGGACGATATATGGGCGAACGCACCGGTTCAGACGGATTACGGCCCGGTGCCCGCAACCGGCCACGAAACGGCCGGTGACCTGCTGCAGGCGCTTTCCAGGGTTTACTGGATGACCGGGGAGCAGAAGTACCTGGACTGGGCCCTGCGCCTGGGGGATTATTTCCTGCTCGGCGGGCACCACCCCACCGACGATGCGTCCACCCTGAGGCTGAGGGACCACGGGAACGAGGTGATCGCGGGACTGGCCGAATTGTATGCCACGCTGTCTGTTGCGGATACCGCCCGGAGAAACCTGTACCGTGCTCCGTTGCACCGGATGCTTGACCGCATCCTCGAAATCGGATGTAACGGGGACGGTTTCCTTTACAACGAGATCTGCCCGCAGACGGGAACACACTCCGGGGGACTCGCGGACAACTGGGGATACGTGCTGAATGCTCATTATACCGTATACCTGGTGGATGGAGACAGCGCATACAGGGACGCGGTCATCCGGGCCCTGGAAAGCACGGCGCTGCCTTACTATACGGACACTCACCGCTTCGGGGAGGTAATGGACGGGTATGCCGATGCCATTGAAAGCGCCCTGAACCTCTACAATATGGAATACACCCCCGCCGCGGAGGTTTACATGGACCGGTCCATGCGGAGGATGTGGGACCTCCAGAAGGAGGACGGGGTCATCGAGGGGTGGCACGGGGACGGGAATTTTGCCCGCACCAGCATCATGTACTGCCTCTGGAAAAGCCGGGGGATGACCCTGCGCAACTGGCGCAGCGATGTTCGACTCGGGGCTGTGCTTGGCTGGAATTACCACAGTCCCCTGCCCCTTGATTTTAATTACAACAGTGCCAACGACTGCAAGGTGGTGGGCAACGGGTCCCGGGCCGGCGCGCTTGTATATACGGACCGTTCCTATTCCCTGGATTCCATCCCGGATTTCCTGGAGGCGGCAACCCTGGTGCAGACGGCATGCGACGATAAACAAGTATCGGCGGATGATTTTATTTCGTTTACAGCGCCGGCAGACCTTGAAGTATATGCAGGGGTGGACCGGCGCACGGACAGCGTCCCGCACTGGCTGGATGAATGGGAACCGCTCCCGCAGGAGATCAATACCAGCCTGGACGACCTTACCTTCAGGCTTTACCGGAAAGCGGTACCCGAGGGCACACATCCGGTGCTCGGGGGACCCCAGGCCGATGGGTTCCAGGGCTATGTTTCGGGAGGCAACTACATACTATTTTTGGCAGAGGATTACCACGGTGAAACTCCACCGGACCGGGCCAGGAATACCCTGAAGGTCAGCCTGCAGGCGGACAGCAGCTGGAGCGGAAAGCTCGTCTTCGACCGTCCGCGCCACAGAAGCAACATGAACCTGCCGTTCAACTGGGCCCGGATAAACCAGTTCCCTGAATGGACCACGGTGGAGCAAGGAGCTTACTACACCGTTAACAACCTGACCCTGGGTACGGAGGCTGTTTTTACGGGTGAGGAAATGGCCGAAGGCATCGACCTTTTTCTGGAAGGAGGAAAGGAACAGCGCCTCATCATCGGCCGGTCACCGGCAACGTATGCCGGGAAAGAAGAAACACAAGGCATCTATCCCGATCTTCAGGGTAAACAGGATCCCCCCGCCGGGACATCCTTCCAAATTAAACAGCAGGGAGGAATGCTGGTGCTGTGGTTCGGTCCCCTGTCCGGCATCCACAGCGTACGGATATACGATGTACGCGGGGCGCTGGTTTTCAGCCGTGCCGTCCGGGAAGGGAGCAGTTGCGCCTGGGCAACGGAAGGACGGAGCGGCGTGTATATCGTTCAGGCTTCTTCCGACCGGGGTGTACGGGTAAAAAAGATCCTGCTCCTTCCCTGAATTTTCCATCTGCAATTTCCGGCCGGCTGAGTCCATCCCTTACCGATAAAACCCGGCACCCGACCGATTGCCCGTGGCAAGGCTGTTCCGGCAGGGGTATTTTTACCCCATGTTCTGGATCATAGCCATATCATTCTTGACCGCTTTGCTGCTGTGGATATTGTTTGCCCCGGTAATCCTTTACGTGAAGACGGAAACAAACCGGTACCACCTGATGCTGCCGGGTATTCTTAAAGTCTCGGTGGTGCCGGACGAGGGGTTGTTCTACATCCGTGCGTGGGTCTTTTTCATCCCATGGAGGTATGAGCCTTTCCTGCGAAAAAAGGAAAAGGACAAACGGAAAAAGAAGCTGCCGGGTAAAAAGAAGGTACTGAGAAGTTGGTCGTTGAACACCCGGATCCTGAGGGATGCCGTTCGTGCGATCCGCATCCGGAAGCTGTACCTGGACCTGGATACGGATGATTTCCTTTTGAATGCCTGGCTGGTGCCTGCCTTTTCCATGATCCGGGCCGAAAACCTCAGGATGAGGGTGAATTTTGAGGGCAGCTCATCCCTGTTGCTTGACCTCAGGACCCGGGTGGGGTCCATCCTCTGGATTCTTATTCGGAATAAATACAAATCATTTTTTTAACCTTTAAATTTTAATGCAATGGAAATTAATGTAGAAGAATTACTGGACAAGCTTGCCGGGCATGTCAAAAACCTGGCCAGCACGGAAACGGTTCTGGGCGAGGAATTCAAAATAGGTGAATTCACCTGCAGGCCCGTGATCAAGTTCGGATCCGGTTTCGGAAGCGGGACCGGTACCGGTGACGATCCAAAAAGCAAGTGCAAAGGCTCCGGAGGAGGGGCGGGCGCCGGTCTCGGAGTGGTTCCCCTGGGATTCCTGACCTCCAGGGGGAATGAGATCTCCTTTATACCGGTCGACAAGAAAACAGCCCTTTCGACCCTGTTCGAGAAGGTGCCCGACCTGGTGGAGAAAATGGCGGAAATGAAAGCGAAGAAAGAGGAAGAAGGAGAGAAGAAAGAAGGGAAGAAGTAAGCGTTGCGGTTGAAGCCGCTCTCCACAGCCGAAAGCCCCCGCAGGTGATAAGACCACGGGGGTTTTTTATGGTTTGAAAAACATTCGTACCTTAAGAAATCCTTTTAACCAAACCCATTAACCATGATCCAGGAAATCAAGGCCGGCGAACTGAAACCACAAAATTTCATCGAGGAACAAGTCAGCGCGATCCGGTCCGTCGTCGGTGACGGTATTGCCATCAATGCGCTGTCCGGGGGAGTCGATTCCTCCGTCGTAACGATGCTCGGGCACAAGGCCCTGGGCGAAAAACTCAAGACCTGTTTTATTGAGAACGGGCTGATGCGGGAATCCGAACCCGAAACGGTGGTTGAGGCATTTCGAAAGCTTGGCGTAAAGGTTGAGATCATCGATGCACGAAAGGAGTTCCTGGATGCCCTGAAAGGCATCCGGGATCCGGAGGAGAAACGCGAGGCCGTTACCCAGACCTTTTATAAGGAGGTCTTCGGAAGGATCGTACGGGATAGCCAGGCCAAATTCCTGCTGCAGGGAACCATCCTGACGGATGTGGATGAAACCGTTGCAGGGATCAAGCGCCAGCATAATGTATTTGAGCAGCTTGGAATTGACCCCCAGGAGGCGTTCGGGTACAGGATCATCGAGCCACTGATCCAGTTGCGGAAAGACGGGGTGAGAAAAGTGGGTAAAGCCCTGGGTTTACCGCCAGGAATGTTCGAGCGCATTCCTTTTCCCGGACCGGCACTGGCTGCACGAATCATTGGTGAGGTGACGGAAGGGCGACTCGTTACGGTCCGCAAGGCAACTGCCATCGTGGAAAACATGCTGCAAAATAAAGGAGCCTTCCAGTATATGGCCATTCTTCACGAGGACCGTGTTACCGGCATGCTCGGAGGCAAAAGGGAATTCGGCCAGCAGATCGAACTTCGCTGCTGGGACAGCGTGGATGCCCGGACCGCGACCCCCACAAAGCTGCCCTTTAAATTGCTGACCAAACTTGCAGCGGAGATCATCCGGAAGGTACCGGGAATCGTCAGTGTAACCTACAACATCGCTCCCAAACCACCATCGACCATCGAAGCGGTTTAGGGGATTCATTTCGTATCCCTTATCAGTTCTTCAAGGTCGTCCTCCTTACCGATCACAAGCAGCGAATGCCCTTCCTGCAGAACCGTTTTCTCAAATCCCACGTAATTCATTCTCTCCTTTTCCCGACGGTTTTCAGGTCCCTGTATGGTGCTTTTCAACCCGATGATATTGACGTTGTATCTGGACCTGATTTCCAGTTCCACGATGGTTTTGCCAACCAGCTTTTCGGTTATGGGTACCTCTGCCAGGTAGATGTCCACGGCAAATTCATCGATGAAATGGATATCCCAGTTCAGGAGTTTTAGGGCAAACCTCCTTCCTTCCTGCTTCTCCGGGAAGAGAATTTCGGTGATGTCCATTTTTTCCAGGACCTTGTACTGGATATCCTTGGTGGCCCTTGAGTATATTGACTTTACACCGATCTCCCTGAGCATCTCAATGGTTAAGATGTTGGATTCGAATGCATCCCCCATGGCGAGGATCACCACATCCTCGGGTTTGACGAACTTGGCAAGGGATGAGGGATCCAGGTTGTCAATGTGCACGGCGTATTTGAATCCTTCGGATTTCATCTGGCTTACGACCGCAGGGTCACGGTCCATTACGATGATGTCCGCATCGCGTTCGTTGAGGGTCCTGGCAATCTCCCTGCCAAAAGCACCCATCCCGATTAATACAAATCGTTGATTATCGTCCATTTTATCCGACCATTAAATTGACTTCCGGAAAGTTATAACCATTTTCCGCATGTTCATCACTCATGGCAATGGCAAATGTAAAAAGTCCAATCCTTCCTGCAAACATCACAAATGATATGATCATTTTGCCAACCAGGGAAAGCTGCGGGGTAATGCCCCTGGAAAGCCCTACTGTTCCAAATGCCGAAACGATCTCGAACAGGATATCGAAAAAATCCTGTTCCTCCGTGAGGGTCAGGAGCAGCAGAACGAAAAAGATCAGGATGACGGAAACAAGAAAAACGATGAATGCCCTCCTGACCGTCCGGGCGGGGATGGTATTCCAGCCTATTTCAACCTTGTTCTTTCCCGTTACAAAGGTACGTAAAGTAGCCAGCAGGGTCACCGAGGTGGTCAGTTTTATCCCTCCCGAGGTGGAATTGGGTGCACCCCCGATGTACATCAGCAAAACGACCACCATCAGAGCGGGAATGGCCAGGTCGGCAATAGAGACCGTTGAAAATCCCGCCGTGCGGGACGTGATGCTGAGGAAAAAGGCCTGGAGGACCTGTTTCCCGGGGGGGAGGTCTTTCCATTGGGCATGTTGAATGATCCAGACCAGGAAAGCGCCGGAAAGGATCAGTACAAGGGTGGTGATGAGTATGATTCTGGACTGCAGGGTCAAGCCTTTCTTGCGGAATATTTTAATTTCCCCGATGTGCAGGATATTGGAATAGGTGAAGAATCCCAGTCCCCCGAGTACGATCAACACCATGACGACGATGAGCGAAAGGGTATTGAACCGGTAACCGGGGGTTTCAAATCCATGCGGGAAAATGCTGAACCCGGCATTGCAGTATGCGCTGACGGAATGGAAAATCGCACCGAAAAACCTTTCGAATTCAGGCAATCCGAGATTTCTCCATGAAATAAAAAGCACGACGGCACCCGCAAGTTCCGTAATGAAGGTAATGGCCACAATGGCTTTCAGGATGGAAGTCAGTGTGCTTAGGTTCTCGTTGTCAAACACTTCCTGAACGATGATCTGATCCCGCAAACGGAGTCCCCTCTGGATGAACAATGCAATGAAGGATGTCAGGGTAATGATTCCCAGTCCCCCCAGCTGTATGAGCAGCAGGATGAATACCTGCCCTTCAAAGGTAAAAACACTGGATATATTGACGGTACTCAATCCCGTAATGCAAACCGCCGATGTGGAAGTAAACACGGCATCCATCCAGGGAATACCGTTATATGTAGCTTTCGGCAGTTTCAGCATAAGGGTCCCCAGGGCGATTACGATGAGGTAAGACAGCACCAGGATTTTAGCGGGGCTAAGGGAAAAGAAAAGCCATTTTTCCCTGGTTCGTGCAAAGGAGATGATCCCGTTGATAAGTATGTAAATCTGGATAAAGACGAAATACAGCTTGATCAGGCTGTGCGAGGTCGATGTCTTAAGTATGTAGTGCGGCTCTTCAATGGAAATAACCTCTTCCACGATGATGGAAAGGATGAAAAGCGTCAGAAGAATGAATTCAAAGGGCGATTGTTTTACGTATTTCCATTTGTTATCGCTGATTAAAAAATTTATCAGCAGGGTCAGCACAAAGAAACCTGCAATGATTTCATCCATCACCAGCAGGTGCATCATCCATTTCTCGGAAAGATAAAAACCATATTTCAGGAACAGCGAGGTAAAAGCCGCTATTCCGAAAACGGGTGTTATGAATGCAATGGACCGCTGGATCCGGTTCTGGAGAGATAACTTCATTCGTCTGCTGAAGATACCCGCTTCATCGAGAATCCTATTTTATCGTAAAGTCAATTTCCGTCACGAGATTCCTGAAATCCATGAATTCAAGTGAAGGGATATAACCGATGGCCAGGGTAAGGCTCGTATCGTGAGTGGTTTTAAGGATAAAAAGTTCGGATCCTTCCTCCCGGGTAATGGTACCTGTGCTGGTTTCGACAAACAGGTTTTCGGATGGGATGTTGATGATCCTGATCCTTACCCGGTAGGTTGAATCATGAACCAGGACACCCTCCTCGGGGACCTGACCGATGAATTTTATTTCGGCCCTTGCATCCGGGTAGCCGATATGCCTTGTCCCGTTTTTCCATTCCCCTTTCCACATCAAATCCCCGTCCGGGTACCATTGGACCCACATCCCGTTTTTTTCCCCCTGTTTATAATGTCCCTCTTCCTTCATCATCCCGTCCGGGTACCAGTATGTCCACAGGCCATCCGGTTTTCCATTGGTGAATTCACCTCTGGCGATCAGAACGCTGTCCTCGTAAATCTCCCATGGACCCTGTTTCCTGCCGGACCGGTCCACAAGATTGATTTCACCTTTATCGTTTGACTGATCGGATTGTTTGGTTGTGCATCCCGCGGAAATTATTCCCAGGGTAAGCAGCACAGGAAGAATGTATCGGATCGGGCACATCTTCTTCCGCAAAAGATTGGCAGCAAATTTAACAAATAATCAAAACGGCGGTTCCAAATGCCGGGATATTTTGTAAAGGATGAAATAAACAAAGTCCCTGCGTTTAACAGGGACTTTGAATTAGACCTGACGGCTGCTGACAGGCAAGGCGGCGTTATTCCGGAATACCGAAGGCGAAAAAGAGTTCGCCCGGGTAATCCTCATACAGGCCCTGGATCAGGACTCCTCCTTTTTGTTTTTCAAGGGATTTACGGATGTCGTCGACCTTGGTTACCTTGTTCCGGTTTATCCCGGTGATGATGAATCCTTCCGAAATGCCGGTCTGGTTTTTCAGCAGGCCGCTGTGCAGTTCCTTAACCCTGACACCCCCGTCGATGCCGAGTTTATTGGCCGTTGCATCGTCGATCTCCTCGAAGGTGGCTCCCAGTATATCAAGGATATCCTGCTGGTCTTTTGATACCAGTTTCCGGCTGCCTTTCTGATCGGCCAGTTTCACCGTGAAGGCCATTTCTTTGCCTTTGCGGTTAACGGTAACGCTGACCTCGTCACCCGGCCTGTGTCTCCCGATCTGCTCGAGCAGGTCGGCCGACTGCAGGACGGGGACATCACCCACCCCGGTGATCACGTCACCGGCAAGGATGCCTGCCTGGCCGGCCGCGCTTTTCTCAACCAGGCTGTCAACATAGGCGCCTTCGGTGATCTTCAGGTTTTCGTCCTTTATCAGGTTGCCGTCGATGTCCCGGATCATGACACCCAGGAATGCCCGCTGGACCATGCCGTATTGCATAAAATCCTCAACGACCTTGCTCACGATGTTGGCCGGAATGGCAAACCCGTACCCGGCATAAGCTCCCGTGGGACTGGCAATGGCCGTATTGATGCCGATGAGTTCCCCGTTCAGGTTCACCAGGGCGCCCCCGCTGTTTCCGGGATTGATGGCAGCATCGGTTTGAATGAAGGCTTCAATGGCCGATTTATCATCGATGATATTGATGTTCCTGCCTTTGGCGCTGATGATACCGGCCGTCACCGTTGAATTGAGGTTAAATGGATTCCCGATGGCCATAACCCATTCGCCCACCTCAACCCGGTCGGAATTGCCGATGGGCAGAGCCTGCAAACCGTCCTTTTTAATCTGCAGGAGCGCAACATCGGTTGACGGGTCGGCACCGATGACCTTTGCTTTATACGTATCGTTGTTGTGCAGGGTGACTTCGATTTCATCCGCTTCAGCGATCACATGATTGTTGGTTACGATGTACCCGTTTGGACTGATGATAACGCCTGAGCCTGTACCCATCTGGACGAAGGGCTCCGGTTTTTTACCCTGTCCGTTCCCGGATTCGGGCTCTCCCCAGAAAAACCTGAAGAAGTCGTCTCCGAACATATCCCCGAAAGGATTTCCACGGTAATAGTTGTACTGGTTCACGGCCGGCTGGACCTTACGGATCGACCGGACATGAACTACGGAATTCATTACCTCTCTTGAAACGTCCGTAAAGTCAAGGGGAATGTATTCCCCGTTCTCCTTGACCGTGTAAAGTGCACGGTGCACGGGTAAGGGATCCTGTTTATCTCTGGTAAATCCAGAGTTATGCTGATTGATGCCCGTTAACAGGAAAACGGCAATCGTGAGGCCGCTGCCGAATATGGAAGCGACCAGTAGATTTAATAACTTTTTCATTTCAATTTCCTCCTTATGATTTTAATTTTTGTAAATACTGTTTTTTTCGTAGGGCCGGTATTTTAAAATAACCTTGATTAATCCTGAATTGAGAATCTCAGAAGAGACAATGCGGTAATGGTATCCGGGATTCAGCCTGATTTCCGAAAAACCGATCAGCGAATCATCGTATTCATAAAACGGTTTGTATTCCCGTCCTGTCACATGGATCCTGAAAGGCTTGCCATAATCAGGCTCGAAGGCTGCCTCCAGGATCAGATTGGGTCCTTTCATAAGGGCCTGGATGTCGCCGGTAAGCATATATGGGCTTTTCATCAACAGGATAAATTGATTTCTTTTCCGATCCGTTATCAGATCGATCCGTTGAATTCCCAGGTGATTATTCGACTTCGGGATCCTGTATTGCAGTTCGTTAAACGGATGATGAACCAGATGATTATAATGCATGACTATATCGTTTATAATGAATGGTAAATACTTGATTTTGCCCGGCAGAATGGCCCGGGCCGCTGGAAGCAGGGTATTTATCCTGATCTAGGATATGTTGACCGGCGGAGGAGGACGATCCAGGAACAAGGGGTCCAGCAGGCTTTGCTGTGCGGGCACGCTGGAATGATCCCTTTCCCGTTTGACGGATCGACCCAGGCTGGGAAGGATGAAGATTTGATCCCTGACCTCTCCAGGATTGTCATCGGATGGGTCTTCAATCCAGATATTCGGGTGTATCGTAGTTGCCGATGCCGCTGCCAGGAACTCCGGCAGGCTGCCGGATGAATTTACGGAACGATGGTTCGGATTTACCTGGACGACCATCAGCAGGAACAGCCCTGAACATATCTTTTTTATAAATGGTTTCATGCCCGTCACGTACATTTCCTCTTATTACAAAGATACCGGCAGCCGGATGGGAATGGTCCCGGGGCTGTGTTAAAAAACCTTAAAGGGACTGTTAAAAAATCTTAATGAAAAGCCACCGTACAGGTGATTATTCCCCTTCATGGCCATCCGGCCGCCCGTGTTCCGGCTCAATATGGATATGCACCTTGCAGCGTTCAACCAGTTTCAGGATCTCATTTTCGGCCTTGTGTGACAGATCATGTGCCTCCTGAATATTAAGGGAAGGATGTACGTGGATGTTCACATCCACAAAAGTGTATGCACCCGAGGTCCTGATCCTGACATCATGAAAATCCGAGATCTCCTTTATCCCTTTCAGGGCCGTTTCAATTTTGGCATAGGTCTGGACCGGAGCGGTATCCAGCAGAGCGCTTATGGCCCTTTTGCCCAGTCTGTATGAAACATAGATCACCAGAAGGGCCACAACAAGTGCTGCTGCGGAATCGGCGAAGAAAAAACCGAATTGTGCACTGATCAGGCCGAGCAGGACCACCAGCGAGCTCCAGATGTCGGTCGAGAAATGAAGTGCATCGGCTTCGAGTGCCTGGCTGTTGTATTTCCTTGCCACCCTCCTGAGAGCGCGGGACCTGGAAAGATCGATGATGATGGAACTCCCCACGACGATATAACTCCAGACGTTTACCTCAATGTGTGTTTCTCCCGAGATCAGCCTGCTGACGGCTTTGTAAATGATCCATGCGCAGGTAATAAACAGCAGCAGGGTCTCGATCAATGCAGAAAGGTTTTCGACCTTGCCGTGGCCGTAATGGTGATCCCGGTCAGCCGGTTTGTCGGAGATTTTTACCGCAAAGAAGGTGATTACGGCTGCCACAAGGTCAAGTCCCGAATGAAGAGCTTCCGATATGATCCCGAGGCTCCCGGTCAGGAATCCCACGGTCAGTTTGAATCCGGTCAGGAATACTGCGGCCAGGACGGAAACAAAGGCCACCCTTTTCTTTTCACGCTCCATGGCAGGGCTGTCGGGTCCTGGATGTTCCCCTGCCTGACGATCCGGTTTTATTTCATGTGTTTTTTCCAACTGTGGATACCGGTATGATCCGGCGATCTAAATTAAGGAAATGCAGATGAAATGAGTCAGGTACTGCTTGAAATTCCACTGCATTATGTTGATTTCCGAATGCGTTTAAGGGCAATGATCGCTGTACCGGCAAGAAGCAATGCCAGGATGATGTATTTTTCAATGTGTTCGATATGACCCAGTTCTGATTTAATCACTTCTCCGAACAGGTATCCGAGGGTACAATAACTTGCGGCCCATACGATGGTGCTGATGGAGCTGAATAAGATAAAGGTCCCGGTTTTCGTTGAACCGGTTCCGATCACCAGGGGTGTTATCGCCCTGAAACCATACATGAACCTGTAGGTAAGGTATATCAGCACAGGGTATTTTACCAGTTTTCGGTCAATCCATTCTGCCCTTTTTTTGCGTTTCCGGCTTTTATTGATCCAGTTACGGCCTCTTTTCCTGCCCAGGAAGAAATAAAAACAATCCGAAGCATAGGTCCCGGTCACCCCCAGTACGACCACGAGCCACAGGTTAAGGTACCCGTGATGTGCGGCAATGACGGCTGAGATCATGATCATTTCGCCTTCCAGGAAAATACCCAGCAGAATGCCTGCGTAAATCAGAATCAGGTGCATTGATACGTTCCGTATAAATTCCGGACAGGCCAATTTTATGCAAATTCCCCGGGAAAACCTACAGGATTCCGGGAATTTCCAGGCCGGGAGGCAATTCTCCTGATTTAGCGGCCGTCCGACATGACCCGGTCCGGATCCCGATAAAAATCAACGTTGAACTACTGGATAAACACAGCGGAGAACGGTAGATTTATATGTTCAAGGTTTATCAAAGATTCCGGATATGAAAATAAACATTGCAGTTGTCTTTTTATCTCTGTCGATCAGGGTCGTGTTCTGCACACCTGCCCGTACACAGATCGGCAACCGGTTCCCCTCTGAGCGGAAAGTAGTGGAGGATACCCTTACGGGTGCGGAACCATTCCGGGGAGCATGAGAGCATCGAGTATGGCCCTGGATGCGGACGAGGAACGGGTATGGTTCCGAGTGGGAAGGGAGGAGGCCGGGAAACACCTGCCGGAAGGTACCGAGATCGAAGAACCCTTCGGTCCCCGCAAAATGGGAGCCGGCCCATCCTGGGCCACCGCCGGATACCTGCACTTCCCACAGGTGATACTCTGAAGGTCAAAGGGATTCTGGATTCCGATCCCGGGCAGGAACCCGGCTGGGGGCCATGCGGTACAAGGGAGAAACCCACGGGACTGGGGATCGTAAACATCCGGACGCGTGAAATGGTTATTTCTGGACAGATTCCTTACGGCAGCGGATCACCCGCATCCTACCTTCAGCCCCGACGGAACCCGGATCCTGATACAGTTCGCCATGCTCTCGAAAGACAACCGCTCCATGAACCTTTGCATCATCCCGGTACCGGAGCAGTGCCTGAACCGGATATAATGCCCGGGTAGAAGGCTGTTAGGTTTGTTCCATCATTCCCGGGGGATCCGGCGGAGAAGGATGCCAGGTGAATATGTCCGGGAAGCAGAGCTAATCCCGGTGCTCGTAACGGTCCAGCTGACCGATCTCCAGATCATCCGGCAGCATACCGATGGTCAGGATGAAGAAAGTCAGTGCCCGGGTACCCTGTTCAAGATGCCCTCCCACCATGCTGTTCTCATCTGCAAGGGTAATGTGGGCATGCACCCTCCCGTTAAGGATGTAACCCTGTACACCGACCAGGTCCATGGCAACGGATGCTTTCGGGTATTCATGGGCCGGCGGCAGGTTCTTGTCGCTGACCACATGGACACGGTAATCCGTTACCGATCCGATGCCGGCCAGAATGACCGCGTTGCGGACATTCTTATCATCCACAAAACGGTTCAGGCCTTCCAGCATATCGGTCCCGGTCCCCAGCCGGACGATCTCGATCCTTTCAAACCGGGAACTCAGGGAATAAACATCCGGAAATCCCTCCTGGGCTTGAAGGGAGCAGGAAAATGCAAGCCATAGAACAAATACTGAATTTTTCATGGGCTGGAATTTTAATTTTCTCAACAGAGATCCGTCGCGGGAAAACCTGTGGCCTTACCAATCAGCCGGTTCCCGTCCGCGGATTCTCATATGCCTTGAAAACAAAATGATCCTTTAAAGTTAATGGACACCTGGTTCAGATCAAATGAAAAAAAATTCAATTTTACTTGACAAAAAGTATATAATACTATACATTTGGATAAGTTTTATTTACATATTCTTCAAGCATCATGAAAATATCATCCTTGTACAGCGAATCCTACCGGCTCATCGGGTCGGGTATTGCCCTGGCCGGTATAGCCATATTCCTTATGTTGCTAATCGCAGATTACCAGTTCATCGAGAACTGGGAACAGAAGATCCTGACCATGAACCATTACATCATCGTCCTGGGTCTTGTGTTGCTGGTGTACAGTAGGGAGAAGGCCGAGGACGAGAGGATCAGGGATATCCGGCACTGGATGCTGCGGTTTTCATACATGCTGACCGTAGCAGGCATCCTGCTCTATGCGGCCATTTCCATCCTGGACCGGGTCGATTTTAACCTGTATGTCATCTTTTACATCCTCGAAGCCTCCCTGATCCTTTACCAGATCCTGTTCCGCCTGTTCCTTAGGACGAATCCGCCATGGATCTTCCGGGAAGCACCACCTAACAGGATAACGGGCATCATCCCGGTTGCAGCCCTGCTTTTTTTGATTGTCTGGCTGGTCTGGGTGATCATCCATTATAAAGTCTGAGGCATGCGGAACACGCTGAAGGTAGAGAGGGCAAGGATCAACATCTCGCAGGCCGAACTGGCAGAAAAACTTAAGGTTTCCAGGCTTACCATCCATTCCATAGAAACGGGGAAATTCAATCCTTCCGTTCAACTTGCCCTCAGGCTGGCCCGCTTTTTTAATGTAAGCGTGGAGGACCTTTTTATTCTCGAAGACGAATCCTGAACAACCCTGATTATACGATCATGAAAACAACGACAAGATTCAGATTATTCTGTGTATTCTTTCTTTCCTATTTGGTTTTTCCCCAGTCCCTGTTATGCAGGGACCCGGATGCAGAAAATGCATTTTTATGGAAAACCCGGATCGGGGAATGCACGGTCTGGATAGCCGGGACGATTCATGTCGGCCGGGAAACACACCCGGAAGTCCCGGCTGCGTTCCTGGAAGCGATCCGCTCTTCCGACCGGGTCATCCTTGAGATTGCCGATGACTTTGTAAGTCTTGAAGGGAAACTATCGGATTACATTCAGAAAGATTCTCTGCCGGAAGAACGTTATTTCCGCAATACCCTCGATCAGGGAAGCAAAGACAGGATCGTTGAAGTCATGGGCAAGGACAAGTTCTATGAATACGACCGGTACAATGCCTGGGTGCTGATAACCCGGTTATCGGTCCAAAAAATGAAATTAATGGGTTACGAGCCCTCGTTCGGCGTGGACAGGCTGATACGGGAACAGGCTTTCCGGGAGGGAAAGGAGATAATTGGTCTGGAGACGGCCGAAGAACAATTCGAGGTGCTGGAGTTTGAACTTCCCTACGAGGTCCAGGTCAGCCTGCTCGCGAAATTGGCCGGGAACCTCCGGGTCATGGCAGAGCAGGAGGCCGTCATGTGCGATGCTTACTATTCCGGACAGGGGCAGAAGTTTGAAGAGATTTTTAATGCGGGATTTGATTTCAACAACCCGGGCGAAGAGGCAGCTTACAGCAAGGTCTTTGCAGAACGTAACAGCAAATGGGCATCCACCCTGGTGGACCTGTTGGGTCAAAGCAGCGGCACCTTCTTTGTGGCCGTTGGAGCCGGTCATCTTTTCGGTCCCGGAAACCTGCTGGACTGCCTCAGGGAAAAAGGCATACGACTATAAATCCGTGAAATAATCCTTTAATTCACCGGTCTCAAGAAGGATGGTCCTTTTGAATTCAAACTGCAACAGGTTGATTGCAGATTCAATTAGTTTTCGCATGGCAGCCTTCTTTTCGGGATCCTTTTCATTGATGAATTTTTCCAGTTTATTTTCAAGGACCTCTGCGGTTTCCCTGATTTCCGAAAGAGAATTTCTTAATTCTTCAATTTTTCCTATGTCCATGGGCAATGTATTTTTTAGGGATTTCAATTCCGGTTCCAGCACATAGCCTCAGGAGTGAGTATCTTAATTATCAGACATCCTTTAAGATCTTTACATGTATCGCAGAAGGGCCCTTTCTCCCTTTCACCTTTTCAAAACTTACCAAATCTCCTTCCTTTATAGGCTGGTCAGCATCTTTCATGTGGACGAATACATTTTCCTGGGTTTCTGAATCCTTTATGAAACCATAGCCTTTCGAATCGTCAAAGAACGTTACTTTTCCCTGGCGGATTGAACCGGCATGCTCATCGGGACCGCGTTTTGGAATGCTTACCTCAATACCTTCCGCTTCAATATCCGTCCTTTTATCCGGGTCGGGAGGAGTGGAGGTTATCATTCCTTTTTCGTCTACATAGGCAATCATATCGTCCAGACCGGAGCTTTTTTCCTTTTCTTTCTTGGCCAGCCTCTTCTGTTCTTTTTCTTTTCTCTTCTTTTCTTTTTTCTTTCGTACTTCTTTTTTTTGAAATGTTTCCTGTGATCTTCCCATATTTTAAGTTCATTTTTGATTAACCATCCAGAAAGGTATAACGCTCTTTAAGGAGGTTTTTCAGTTTAAATAATCCTCTGATTCTAATTTGCCGGACCCGTTCGCATGAAATACCGAATTTCAAAGCTATATCCTGGAGGGAATAAGCCTTGGTCCGGTATAATCCGAAAGACATGATCAAGATTTCCGCTTCACGTCTGGTAAGTTTCTGAAGGGCCCGGTTGATATTGATTGTTACAGACTCAACCAACAAATCATTATCGGGCGGGGGGATATCTTCGGAATACAGGACATCGTATAGATTCAGTTCCGTATCGGTAGATGCAGACAGCGGCCTGTCGAAAGAAACCTGCCCGGGTCTGCAATGGTTGGCCACTCTCATGTCTTCACTTGAAAAGTCCAGATAATCAGCGATTTCTGTATCCGTAGGCTCTCTTTCGTATTCCTGTTCCAGAAGAAGCATTGCTTTTTTAATTTTGTGAATGGACGATATCCGGTTCATCGGCAGCCGCACAATTCTCGTTTGCTCGGAAATAGCCTGCATCATGGACTGGCGGATCCACCAAACGGCATAGGAGATGAACTTGAATCCCCGTTTCTCGTCAAATCTCCTTGCAGCTTTTATCAGACCAAGGTTTCCTTCATTGATTAAATCGGTCAGGGACAGGCCCTGGTTTTGGTACTGCTTGGCCACGGATACTACAAAACGAAGATTTGATACCACCAGTTTTTCCAGTGCCTCTTGATCTCCTGCCCTGATCCTCACGGCAAGCTCGGTCTCCTCTTCAGGAGATATTGCGGGATATTTGCTGATTTCATGAAAATAACGGTTTACAGCCCCATCATTACGAGATGTTATTTTATATGCAATCTGTAGATGACGCATTCTGTTCTGTATATTCAGTTCCGGAACAACGTCCGGAACGGGTATGGCAGATAAACGTTGTTATTTAACATTCACTGCAAACAGGCCTTTATCACCCTGTTTGATCTCGAAAACGACTTCCTCATCAGGCTGAAGCGTTCTGCGGGAATTGAAGATACCGCTGCGGTGGACAAAAATATCATCCCCGTTTTCCGTTTCAATAAAACCAAATCCCTTGGATTCGTTATACCATTTTACTTTGCCTTTTGTCATAATTATGAAGTGTTAATATCTGTCTTTTCTTGGTCTGGCAACATTCACGACAATTTCTCTTTCTTCAATGGCTTTGCCATTCAGTTCCTCAATGGCTTTGCTGGCTTCGCTTTCATTTTCCATAGTGACAAATCCAAAGCCCCTGCTTCTCCCACTGTATTTATCCGTAATAATCTGCGCTGAATTTACATTGCCGTATTCCTGGAAGAGTCTCTCCAGATCATTTTCACTTACCTTGAAATCAAGGTTTCCTACATAAATGTTCATGGTTTGTTTTTTAAATAGTTACTGTTTAACAACAGGCTGGATGAGCCCGGTCAGGCACATTCACCTGGACCATCCGTAATTTACTTTTTATCGGATGGATCAGGACATTCTAATTAGACAGGTTATCGTTCAACCTGTTGTTATGATAATGCAAAAATTGGATTAAAAGAAGGTGGGCAAAATGGACTACACAAGAAAGGAAACTAGTCGGTAACTGCACAAACTTTTAAATCTTAATTTCAGCAAAGGTATGCATTAATTCATGATTTACAAGCATTTTTGTCCCGAAGCAGCCAGCAAGCCTTCCAGGCATGGATTGGCAGGACACTAAAAGCAACAGCATAACGGTTGATTTTCTCATAGGGTGAGTATATACGGTTCGGCATGAAGATGCATGCCTGGTCTTCCTGAACGAACGTTTGTTATTTTATTGATTATAATAAGCCAGCTATGAAAATAAGGGCTAACATCACCGGCATGACGGAGGATCAGTACCGGCACATTACCTATAACCTGACGATGAATCTTGCCAGGACGGTACTTGAGAAAAACAGCGACATGGTGTTCATTTGCGTCTCCGGTACCGGGACGGACAGCCGTGAAAAAAGCCGCATGATGTGGGCCAGGGTAAAGGGGAAAACCGAAAACGACCTGCTGGCTATGCCCTTCCGGGATGCCTACATGTTCCGCCTGCGCCCAGGCTGATCACCACCTCCGAAAGGGTAGGAGAGGCCATGATCCGCGCGGTCACGGAAGGATATGACAAAAAGATCCTTGAAAACATGGATATCAACCGCCTCGCTGTGAGTTAGCCTGAGCCCGCCCGGTCCTTTGGAATATTTTTGTAAATTTATTTTTCGCTAAGCCACTGTCTCAGGTACATACAAAATTATGATAACCATGAGGTCTGTACCGGTTAAATGGTGCTGGGCATGCCTGTTCCTCCAGATCGTTCTGCTATCTGCCCGCTGCGCCGAGCCCGGTGAGGAAATACGCTGGTCGGTCCGCATGGCGGAGAGCGCTATCCAGATCGGTTCATACCTGGGGGTTCACGATTATGTCAGCGCCACAGCCATGAAGGGTTTCCGCAGCCTCTGGCTGGCCACCGGGGATGACCGTTATTTTCAATACATCCGGGACGCGGTTGGAGAGGATCTCCAGAGGTATTACGAAAAACCCGCAGAAAATTTTCACGACATAGACCCGGTCAACGGGGGAAGCCTGATCCTGTTCATGTATTCAGAAACCGGCGAGCTGCAATACCGTTCCGCTGCGGATTCCCTGCTGAAATTCCTGAACGCTTTCCCGAGGACTTCGGACGGGGGATTTTACCACAAGGACAGTCCGCACATGCAGGTCGACGACCTTTTCATGAGCGCACCCTTCCTTGCCGAGTACGGGAAGGTTTCCGGCCGGCAGGAGGCCTATACCGATGCAGTCAGGCAGGCGGTACTCATGGAAAAGCATACCCGTGATACCGTAACGGGATTGTATTACCATGTCTGGTACGAAGAAGCGGAGGATCCGTTCGGGGCCGGATGCAATCCCGTCTCCTGGGGCAGGGGAATGGGCTGGGTGGCCATGGCCCTGGTAGATGTGCTGGATTTCCTGCCGGAGGATCATACGGGCAGGGACAGTGTGATCGCTGTGTTTCAGCGCCTTGCCACAGCCGTCGTTCAGGTTCAGGATGATTCCACAGGACTGTGGTGGCAGGTCCTGGACCAGGGAGGACGCGAAGGCAATTTCCTGGAATCCTCGGCGTCCTGCATGTTTACCTATGCCCTGGCAAAAGGCATGAGGCTGGGATACATCGAGGGAATATACTGGGAGGCAGTGGAAAAGGCGTATGCAGGAATCCTGGACCGGTTCATACGGGA
>CAZNQG010000036.1:0-29511 GCA_964575235.1 uncultured Bacteroides sp. | reverse complement strand
GTCCAGTTCCGGGCTTCCCCTGAGTACCATGACCCATTTCCCTTCAGCATCCATTCCCTCGTAATCGTTCCATTCGACCTCCTCCCGGTCGATTTCAAAACCGTAACCGGCAAACAATACTTCCGATTCCAGGCTTTTATTTGCCGTGAATGGGAAAGGCGAGAAATCCGTTTCCGTTTCCAACTCCTTTTCCCCGATGCTCATGGTATTATCCCCGCCGATTTCAAGGTTGGTAATGACCTCGAAGGGCTGGAGTCCCCCTCTGGTAAGGAAGGTTAAACCCGCCTTTTTGAATTCAGCAGCAATATAGAGCGCAGCCAGCCGGTCCTCCTTGGTGCCCGGGTACCTTCCCTTCAGGGAATCGGAAGCGAGATAGGAGAGGTGCTGGAAAAGTTCATCCTCGGTTATTTCGGGATTTTCCGGGGCGGTCATGCACCCGGCAAGGAGCAGGACCGTTGTTGAGAACAGGGCAATATGCTTCATGGATTGGATCTTAAATAGGGGGTAAAGTTAGATATTTTCCGGATCCAGGAAATAGGGATGCAAAAATCCTTTGAATATTTTCCAATAAAGCTTGACATGGAATAGAATTTCTCCTATTTTTACAAAGTTGTTTAACATTATTGTCAGACTTATTTGTTTAACTAAAATGTAAATAAATGAACGTCAACCAACAGGCCAGTGAACCGGATAACGAACGCAGGATCCTGGAAGCCGCAGCCGAGGTGTTCATGAAAAAGGGGAAACTGGGCACGAGTATGCAGGACATCGCTGACCAGGCCGGAATCAACCGAACCTTGTTGCATTATTATTTCAGGAACAAGGAAAAGCTTTTCGACCGGGTATTCAGTATGGTTTTCGACCAGGCATTTCCCGCGATGGTTGGGATCGTGTCATCCGATCGTCCGTTCATGGAGCGGATCGAACTGTTCATTGAGGCTTATACGAATCTTCTCCGTGAGAATCCCTACCTTCCGGTATTCCTCTTCCAGGAGGTTGCACTGAATCCGGGAAGGCTTGCAGACATGCTGAAAGGGAGAGGGGTAGACCCGGTGAAAGCACTCGGGATGGCAAAGGCCGAACTGGAAAATGCCGGACTGATCGGGATGGATCCCAGGCATTTTTTCGCCAGCATGATGGGGATGGTTCTATTCCCCTACGTCGGAAGGCCCATTTTCCAGGCACTTGCGTTCCAGGGAGACGAGCGGGCCTACGACCGTTTCCTCGATGAAAGGACAAAGCAGATATCGTATTTTATAAGGCTGGCACTAACGGATGCCGGCGCCGAAAAAAACAAATCATGAAAAACGCTGGTTTTTTAAGGAGATCCTGCTGCAGGGGTGCCTGGACCGCCATCCTGATGGCGTTCGCTGCAGCATCCCATGCACAGGTCCCTGACACGGTTTCCCTTTTCCGATGCCACCGCATGGCCATGGAAACCCATCCTTATCAGGGACAAAAGGAGCTATACGAACGGTCCAGGGACCTCAAGGTCAAAAACCACACCGTTAACTGGTTGCCAAGCCTTGAGCTGAACGGGAAGTACACCTGGCAGAACGAGGTGGTACAGATTCCCTTTGCGGAACTTGTCCCCGGCTTCGATAAACCATCCATGCCGCATTACAATTACAAGCTCACCCTGGATGTGCAGCAAACCCTGTATGACGGCGGGATTTCCCGAAAAGGGAAGGAGCTGGAGGAATCGGTTTTCGAGGTGAATCGCCAGAAGGTCGAGGTGAGCCTGAACCGGTTGAAGGAGCAGGTCAACCGAACCTATTTCTACATTCTCGTCCTCCAGCAAAAGGAAAGGATCATGCAGCTCAAGCAAAACGAGCTTCTGGAGAGACTCTCAATGATGGAATCGCATTTGCGGAACGAAACCGTCCTTGAGTCGGACCTGAACGTGATCCGGGCCGAGATCCTGAAGGTCGGCCAGCAGCTTGCGGAAATTTCAATCGGCAAGGAGACCGCGCTGGCTGCCCTGAAAGAACTGACCTCCATGGACATATCGGAAGAAACCGTTCTTGAGATGCCCACGTCTGAGATGCAAACGGGAACCCGGCCCTTTCTGCCCGAACATGTACTTTACGAATTGCAGATACGCAACCTGGATGCGGGCATGCGGCTGGCCGAACGCCAGCGTTACCCCAGGGCCTTTGTATTCGGTCAGTTGGGGTACGGAAACCCTGCCCTGGACTTTTTCAGGGATGAATTCAGGGCTTATTATATCGTGGGAGCGGGACTGCAATGGCGTTTCTGGGACTGGAACCGGACCAGGCGGGAAAAAGAGGTACTTGCCGTTCAGCAGGACATCATCCGCACCCAGCAGGAGGCCTTTGACAAAACCCTCTGCATACTCCTGGAGGAACTTGCTGCTGATATCGTAAAGTATGAGGACGCGGTGGCCCGCGATAAAGAGATCCTCCGGCTCCGAAGAGATATTACCATAGCTGCCATAAGCAAGCTGGAGAACGGGGTCATTACCCCAACCGAGTACGTAACGGAGCTGAATGCCGAAATACAGGCAAGGATACAGCTTGACCTTCACCGGATCCAGCTCGAACAGGCCCGGATCGAATACTTAACGGCAAAAGGAATTATTTAATTGACAAATAACATCGAATACACCATGCAAAAATTCATCTTACTCCTGGCCTGTATGGCTTTGCTGGCCGGTTGTTCGGGAAGGAATGAGCGGTCGGATACCTATGGCAATTTTGAAACCGTTGAATACCTAATATCCGCTGAGGGCCAGGGCAGGATCCAGCGGTTTGACGTGGAGGAGGGGGATGTCCTGAGTCGGGGACAGGTGGTCGGGTACATCGATACCACGGCCGTCCACCTGCAAAAAAAACAGCTTGAAGCCAGAATTGATGCCATCAAAGCGCAAAGGTCAGCCGTTAGAGCCCAGATCGGAATCCAGGAATCCCAGAAGGAAACCCTGCTTGTGGAAAAAGAACGACTCGAAAACCTGCTCAAGGACGGTGCTGCAACCGGCAAGCAAATGGATGAGCTGAAGGGGCAGCTTGATGTCCTTGATAAACAGCTGATTTCAACTCGAACACAGTTCCAAACCATCCGTGCGGAGATCAGGGCCCTGGAGGCCCAGGTCAGGATCACGCAGGATCAGATAAACCGGCACCTCATTGTCAACCCGGTAGACGGTACGGTCCTCGAAAAATACTCCGAACCCTTCGAGATGGCCCTCCCGGGGAAGGCCCTGTACAAGATCGCCGACTTGAAAACCATGATCCTGAGGGTATATATCAGCGGCGACCAGCTTGCATTCGTGAAAATCGGGCAGGAAGTGGGTGTCATCATCGACGATCCTGAAACCATGAAGGAGCCCCTGACCGGAAGAATATCCTGGATCTCGGGAAAATCCGAATTTACACCCAAGATCATCCAGACCCGGGAGGAACGGATTAACCTGGTTTATGCCGTGAAGGTGGAAGTGCCCAACGACGGGAGGCTGAAGATCGGCATGCCGGGGGAGGTAGTATTCTCAAAGGTTTTGGATCGTTAGCATACCGTCCGCACCATGATTCAGGGATCCGTTGATATCAAAGGTGTTTCCAAATCGTTCGGGGACGTACATGCCTTGTGCGACGTAAGCTTGGGAGTTCAACAGGGCGAGGTGTTCGGCCTGATCGGCCCGGATGGAGCCGGGAAAACCACCCTTTTCAGGATCCTGGCGACCCTGCTTCTGCCCGACAGCGGTTCCGCCAGGATGGCCGGTTACGATGTTGTGGATGATTTCAGGGATGTGAGAAGGATAACCGGTTACATGGCCGGAAGGTTTTCCCTTTACCAGGACCTTACCGTTAAGGAAAACCTGCAATTCTATGCTACGGTATTCGGTACAACCATCGATGAGAACTACGAGCTCATCCGGGATGTCTATTCCCGCATCGAACCTTTCCGCAACCGCAGGGCCGGAAAGCTATCGGGAGGAATGAAGCAGAAGCTCGCTCTTTCCTGTGCCCTCATCCACAAACCTCGCATACTCATCCTGGACGAACCCACGACCGGCGTGGATGCGGTGTCCAGGAAAGAATTCTGGGAAATGCTGATGCGCCTGAAGGTTTATGATATTACCATTCTCGTATCCACCCCTTACATGGACGAGGCGGAACGCTGCGACCGGGTGGCCCTGGTACAGGACGGGCGCATCCTTTCGGTGGATACCCCGCAGAGGATCATCGGAAAATACCGGGGCAGGCTGCTGTCGGTTACAGCCGAAGATCCGTACCGTCTTAAGCAGGATTTGCTGGGCTGGGAGCATACCCTCTCGGCTTACCTGTTCGGGCGGCAGATCCACACGAGGATCGGGGAGAAGGCATCCGAAGGGGAACTTGCGGAATACCTGAAGAAAAAGGGGCATACCGGACTGGATATGGAAACCATACGGCCGAACATCGAGGACTGTTTCCTGGACCTGATGACGAAGACAACACAATAGGGACCGATGAACAGGGATCATACCGCCATACGAGTAAGGGAGCTGGTCAAGAAATTCGGCGATTTTACCGCCAACGACAGGCTCAGCTTCGATGTGTACGAGGGTGAGATCTTCGGATTCCTGGGAGCCAACGGTGCAGGGAAAACGACCGCCCTCAGGATATTGTGCGGATTGTCGCTGCCAACAAGCGGGGAGATCAGTGTCGCCGGCTATAACGTATATACCGACCGGGAGATGATCAAGAAGCGGATCGGGTATATGAGCCAGAAATTCTCGCTGTACGAGGACCTGAAGGTGTATGAGAACATCCGCCTTTATGCGGGCATTTACGGATTAAGCAGGAAAGAGATCCGGGTGAGGACCGAGGAATTGCTCGCTGCTTTGGGACTGGAGGCCGTCCGGAACAAGCTGATATCAGAACTTCCCCTCGGATGGCGGCAAAAGCTGGCATTCTCGGTAGCGGTCATCCACCGGCCCGGCATTGTGTTCCTGGATGAACCGACGGGCGGGGTTGACCCCGTAACCCGAAGGCAGTTCTGGGATCTGATCTACCAGGCATCCTCCGGGGGCATAACCGTCTTTGTTACCACCCACTACATGGACGAGGCGGAATACTGTGACCGGATAAGCATTATGGAGGCCGGAAGGATTGAAGCCATCGGGACACCCGCCGAACTGAAAACAAAATACAGGGCGGAAAACATGGACGAGGTGTTTATTAAAATTGCGAGGCAATAGGCAGGCAACATGAAAAGGTTCAGAGGTTTTATCGTTAAGGAATTCAACCATATCCTGAGGGATTTCAGGACGCTGCTGATCCTGTTCGGGATGCCCGCCGTACAGCTTTTGGTTTTCGGTTATGTTGTCACGAACGAATTGAAGGACATACGGATTGCAATATACGACCCGTCGGGTGATCGGTACACCAGGGACATCACCGGCAAGATCATGTCCTCGGGTTATTTCATTTTCGACGGGTACCTGGAAAGCGAGGGAGAAATCGAACGGAAATTCAGGGAGGGAGACGTCAAGCAGGTTATCGTATTCGAGCCGGGATTCGGGCGGAAGCTGACCCGTGATAAATCAGCCGATATTCAGCTTCTGGCCGACGCATCCGATGCAAACACAGCAAACCTGGTGGTCGGTTATACCTCGGCCATCATCCATGATTACATGCTTGAGCTTCGCAAAGCCGGTGGTGCAAAAATGCAGATCGTGCCCGAAATAAGGATGATGTACAACGAAAACATGGCAGGAACTTATATGTTCGTTCCCGGTGTCATGGCCCTTATCCTTATGATCGTTTCGGCCCTTATGACCTCCATCACCATTACCAGGGAAAAAGAAATGGGCACTATGGAAACCCTCCTGGCCTCGCCCCTGAAACCGGCTCAGATCGTGCTGGGTAAGGTAACCCCCTACGTCGTCCTGTCCTTCATAAACGCTGCTACGATCGTCGCCATGGGCTATTTTGTATTCGGCCTGCCGGTGCAGGGTAACCTGGGACTGCTATTCCTGGAATGCCTGCTGTTCATAAGCGTAGCCCTTTCACTCGGAATTTTCATCTCAACCATGGTGGATACACAACAGATGGCCATGTTTGCATCCATGCTGATGCTGATGCTTCCGACCATCCTGCTGTCCGGTTTCATATTCCCGGTGGAGAATATGCCGGCCATCCTGCAATGGCTGAGCTATATCGTACCGGCCAAGTATTTCATCATCATCGTTAAAAGCATCATGCTCAAGGGTACGGGACTGGCTTTCATCTGGAAGGAGACCCTTGTCCTTGCGGCCATGATGCTGATTTTTATCGCAGGTTCCGTTCGCAGATTTAAAATCAGGCTAGAATAAATAAGGTATGAGAACCATCCTATTCTTATTGCAGAAGGAGTTTATCCAGATCTTCCGGAACCGGTTTATGCTTCCCATCATATTTGTGGCCCCGCTGATCCAGATGGTTGTCCTGGTTTTCGCAGCCACACTGGAGATGAAAAACATCGAGATGGTGGTGGTGGACCGGGATATGTCGGTGGCATCCCGGAGGATGGTCGGCAAATTCGAAGGATCTCCCTTTTTCAAGGTCAGGGGATATGGTTCTTCCGTTGCTGATGCCGAAGATCTCCTGAGGGCTAACAAGGCGGATATGGTCCTGCATGTACCGGCAGGGTTTGAGCGCGATCTGTACCGTGTGAGCGGGGCGAGGATTCAATTACTGGTCGATGCGGTCAACGCCACCACCGCGGGATTGACAAATGCATACGCTTCCAGTGTGATACGTGATTTCAACGAACGAATCCTGATTGAAGAGATGGATCCCCTGCCGGGGAGTACGGATCGGGTCCGGATACTGCATTCCTTCTGGTACAATCCGGACCTGAATTATAAGATCTTCATGCTGCCGGGGATCCTGGTCATCCTGGTCACCATGGTCGGCATGATGCTTTCGGCCCTGAACCTGGTCAGGGAAAAGGAACTCGGGACGGCCGAACAGATCAACGTAACCCCGATCCGCAAATACCAGTTTATAGTAGGTAAACTCGTCCCTTTCTGGATCATAGCGAACTTCGAGCTCAGCTTCGGGCTGATCGTAGGCGTGGTATTTTTCCACCTCCCGATCGAAGGAAGCGTGGGATTGCTTTTCCTGCTCGCTTCGGTCTACCTCCTGCTCGTTTTGAGCATCGGGCTCTTCCTTTCAACCCTTTCCAATTCACAGATCCAGGTGATGTTCCTGATGTTCTTCTTTTTCATTACATTCGTTCTCATGTCGGGTATCTTCACCCCGGAGGAAAGCATGCCGGACTGGGCCATCCGGGTGAACGCCTTGAATCCCCTGGCCTATTTCATCCGGGTGATCCGCATGATCCTTCTTAAGGGAAGCGGTTTTCAGGATATTACGCGTGAATTTTACTCCCTGGGCGTTTATGCTGTTGTCATGCTGCTGCTGGCCACCTGGAGGTACCGGAAGGTTGCCTGAGATCCCTAGTCTTCCAGGATGGAATCCAGGAAGGATCTGAAATACCTGCCGTCCCATTTCGCCGATCCCTCCTTCCGGACGGCAATACGGCCCTCTTCGGTGATGAGGAAGGTGGTGGGAATGGAAGAGGCGGAGAGTTTCTCCGGCGGGTTCTGGACCAGGCGGTAGACGGGCACATCGTATCCGTATCGTTCCATAAAATCCCGGATCGTGCCCGGATCTTCCTGGCTCGCCAGGACCATTTCCAGGCGGTCGCCATAGGCTTGATACAGCCTTTGTATGTTCGGCATCTCAGCCCTGCAGGGAGGGCACCAGGTGGCCCAGATGCTCAGGAACACCGCCTTTCCTTTGAAAGACCGGAAGGGGACCGGATTGCCGTCCATGTCCGCCAGAACCCACTCATAATCCTCACGGTTCAGTTTTTGCTGCCTGGATTCCCGAATGACGGCGGGCCTGTGCATTACGAGACGGTTCAATCCCGTGGCCAGCGGTTTCCTGGAGAAGGGCAACAGGAGGGCAAGGATCAACATATAAAACAGCAGATCGGTCGTGATGCGAAAAGCGGATCTCTTCCTCAAATAGGTTTGTATCCTTTCCTTAATCTTCATTCCTCAAGGGTATCAGTTCGAGGACATCGGGCTCCACCCGTACGGAACGCAGTGCGAAATCGAAGCGGTCCAGCTCCAGGCAGAGGTAAAAATCCGTTGAAGGAGCATATTCCTGGTTGTCGGCCATAAAAAACCTTTTGCCGCTGGTATTACGTATGGTTTCCGCCATCCGGTCGTAATCCGGTTCGGCACCCTTCAGCTTACCCAGGATGTATTCCGCACAGAGCGTATCTTCCTCAACCGGGTATTTCGCAGAATAACCCATGCAAACCAGCGAAACCAGTCCGGGATTGGCCCTGCGGATATAACGGATAACGGCGCCGGCATTCACAAAACTACCCGTCAGGACTTCATCCGCCCGGGTTGCAAGGATGAGTCCCCGGGTCCCCGCACTGGTTGTCTGCACCACGGTCCTTCCCCCCAGGTCCGCATGTTCGATCTGGCTGGGAGAATTACCATACTGGAAATCCTTAACCATCTGCTCATCCCGTTCCCCGATGAGGATGCGTTCCGGATCTTCACGCTTCAACCGGAACGCGGTTTCAACCTCGCCGGTACAAAGCACCCTTTCGGCACCGCTTCCAAACAGGTAACAGGCTGTGGTAAATGCCCTGAAGACGTCGATGACTACGGTCAGTCCCCCGGCCTGCCGAGCACCTTCCTCCAGATGAAGGATCCTGATTTCCATTGCATGATTTTACTGCCGCCAAAAATACGAAGAATAACGAGAGAAAATAAATTCCTACTTTTGGGTCGAATAAAATCCCGTCATGAAGTTCAAAGACAAGGTAATCTGGATAACGGGGGCAGCCTCCGGGATCGGGGAGGCGCTTTCCCGTCAGTCCGTGAAATACGGGGCCAGGCTGATCCTCAGCGATATCGATGAACCACGCCTTGAAGACGTTGCAGAGCATTGCAGGAAAACGGGTTCCGAGGTTATGACCCTTCCCCTTGACCTGGGATCGAGGGCCTCCATCGAGGAAGCTGTTCCCAAGGCCATTGCGGCATACGGAAGGGTAGATGTGCTGATCAACAACGCCGGCGTCAGCCAGCGGGCCCTTGCATGGGAAACCGACCTGGAGGTGGATTACCGCATCATGAACATCAATTTTTTCGGGGCCGTTATATTGACCAAGGCCGTTCTGCCGGCCATGATGAAGCAGGGGGAAGGTGCGATTGCCGTCACGAGCAGCATAACCGGTAAATTCGGTTTCCCCTTGCGTTCGGCCTATACAGCCTCAAAACATGCCGTCCAGGGTTATTTTGAGACACTCGGCATGGAGCTGGCAGGTAAGAACATATACGTGACCATCGCCATGCCGGGCAGGGTTCAGACCAACATCTCGGTCCACGCCCTGACCAGGGACGGTACGCCGCACGGAGAGATGGATCCCGGGCAGGCATCCGGAATTCCGGCCGAGGCCTGTGCCCGGAGGTACCTGGATGCCATACACAGGCACAAACGCGAAGTTCTGATCGGGGGCAGGGAACTGCTTATGGTGCAAATCCGCAGGTACCTGCCCGCCCTGTTTTTCAGGCTTGCCCGGAAAATCAAGCCTGCCTGACAGACGTGAAATTCGTAACTGGTACGGTCCGCAGGTCGCACGGTTCGCACATCTTGGGAAAATGAGAACCAGCGTTTTATCTTATTTCAGAAGGTCCTTGTCCCATTTCTCAACTCCTTTCGCATCCCTTCCTTCAAGCAATTCGACAAAAGCCAGCATGGTCTTGCGGGCATCTCCGATGGGATAGTAGAACAGTTCCCAGTTATCGCTGTCTTCCCCGTCATGGTTTGGTATGACATAATCAAACTGCCAGGCCATTTTCATTTCACGATAGGCGCTCGATGCCCTGGTCTCGATGTCGTCGAGATCGCGTATGGAAAGCTCTATCTTCTGGCGTGTTTTTCTCCTCAGTTGCTTCCTCCGCATGATCTCCGTGATGAAATCCGGAAGCCTGACGTTGCGGTTGGGCTCAAGGAAATACTCGATTTCTTCCCTGGAAAGAGGCGAAAGGAATACACTGAGCTTGGGTGTGTCTTCAAGCAAGGGATGGGTCTGGAGGATTTCAGCGACGTATGGGTTCCCTTCATAGAAGACGTTGTTTTTTTTCAACATGGCCGACAACTCCTTTAGGTTCAACGCTTGCAGGTCACCCCGTACACCCATGACAATATAATTGCCGTCGAGCCGGAATGCTTCGATCTGCTGACGTTTGCGAAAATAATAATCATGCCCTTCCATTTCACCCGGCCGGGGAGCCCGATCGTTGTACAGGACCAGTTTCTGCATATTTCCCCTGAGTCCGGGGTAAAACCTTCTGAGTGCCTTGTCGAGGGGGCTCTTCCCGATGCAGGAGGGTCCGGTTAATATGATCAGCCTGTTCATGATGAGATGGTTTTGAGGCTTTCAAATTATTAAAAATTCATAAGATTCCAATCCGCTCTTAAGTGTTATATTTAAGCTCTGAATAAAAACGATCCTATAATGCGACGTTGCCTGTCAATATTGATCCTGATGCTTCCGGCAGGCCTGTTCTCCCAGAACGGGCGGGAGATGCAAGAGTTGATCCTCCGGAACATAAGAGAGCATGAAGAACTTTACCGGTATTTTCACCGGAATCCCGAACTCTCCTTCCAGGAATTCCAGACCTCGGCCCGGTTGTCGAAGGAAATTGAAAGCCTGGGTTTTAATGTTACCCGGAACGTAGGCGGAAACGGGTTTGTCGGGATCCTCGAAAACGGGGACGGACCGGTCGTCATGGTCCGGACCGAAATGGATGCACTGCCCCTGGAGGAAAAAACCGGTCTTTCATACGCCTCCTCCGTACCGGGGGTCATGCACGCTTGCGGGCATGACATGCACATGACCGTCTGGCTCGGAACCGCAAAGGTCCTGGCAGAGATGAAGGATGCATGGAAGGGAACCCTGATGATGGTTGCCCAGCAGGCTGAAGAAAGGAGCGGAGGGGCGAATGCCATGATCGCAGATGGTCTTTTCAAACGCTTCCCGGTGCCTGATTATGCACTTGCTTACCACGTAAATCCTGAAATGAAAACCGGCACCGTCGGGTATCGCGCGGGACCCTTCATGGCCGGGGTGAATTCCGTCGATGTTACGGTTCACGGTGTGGGAGGCCACGGCGCGATGCCCCAATCGGCCGTAGACCCCATTGTGCTTGCATCACGGATGGTGCTCGCCTACCAGACCATCACCAGCCGCGAACTGAGTCCCCTGGACCCGGCCGTTGTCACCGTAGGCTCCATTCACGGTGGAACGGCTCCCAACATCATACCGGACGAGGTGAAAATGCAGCTCACGGTAAGGTTTTACGAAGACGGGGTCTATACCAGCATCGTCGAAAGCCTGGTGAGGATATCACGCGGCATTGCCCAGTCGGCAGGCCTTCCTGAATCGCTCTGGCCGGAAGTGACGCCGATGGACCAACTGACCCCGCCCGTGGTCAACGATGAAAAATTGACCTCGGATGCCGTGGCTTCCTTTGCTTCCGTGCTGGGTGATTCAAACCTGATCAGGGTAGAACCGGTAACGGCAGGAGAGGATTTCGCCCGCTACGGAAGAACCGAAGAAAAAGTGCCCATAGCCATGTTCTGGCTGGGTTCGGTACAGCCGGCACGATTCGAAGAACACCTCAACCGTGGAACCCCGCTTCCGGGCCTTCACAACCCGGGCTATTACCCGGATTTTGAGCCAGCCTACCGTACAGGTGTCCTGGGAATGAGCAAGGTGGTGCTGGACCTTTTCAATGAATAATATAGAAAAAATGATTAGCTTGGGCCCGGAGAAAACGGAAAAAGAATGGACAAATTGCGGTTTGCAGGTTTGATGATTGCATTGATTTTGCTCGAATCCTTTTACACGATCATGGGACGGGAACAGAAAGACAGCATTGCCACATTCGGTTCGGGATGTTTCTGGTGCACGGAAGCCGTTTTTGAACGCCTGGAAGGCGTGGAGAAAGTGGTCAGCGGATATTCGGGAGGTACGGTAAAAAATCCAAGCTACCGGGAAGTCAGCACCGGAGGCACAGGGCACGCCGAGGTTTGCCGGATTTATTATAATCCAAATATAATAAGCTATGAGGAACTGCTGGATGTTTTCTGGCACACACACGATCCTACGACCCTGAACCGTCAGGGAAACGATGTGGGAACCCAGTACCGTTCGGTAATCTTCTACCATTCCGAGGAGCAGAGGCGCCTGGCGGAAGCGTCCAGAGCGGCCGTGGATGCATCGGGCACCTTCAGCGACCCCATCGTAACGGAAATTACGGCTTTCAGCAACTTTTACAAGGCCGAGGATTATCACCAGGACTATTTCGAAAACAATCCGGACCAGCCTTATTGTACCTTCATTGTAAGACCGAAAGTCGACAAATTCAAGGCAAAGTACCAGGACAAGCTCAAATAATCAACCGGGTCCGGGGATAAGGCCTATTTTAGTTCAATTCCCTTTTGGGTTCCCGGTATTATCACCACGATACCTGCGTAAAACGTTCGTCAAAAAACGCCGGGCATATTTTGATTTCAGGGCGGATGACCGTAACTTCCTTTTCATCGACCATTTAAATCCATTAAATTCGAGCTATGAAAAAAATCCTGCTTTCCATTTTTTGCCTGGCAGTCCTTTATGGCTGCACAACCCAGGAAGAACCGGAACCTACTACAAAACTGGACTGGTTCACCAATTCCGCCTGGTCGCCCGAATACCTCAACGGACAGGTAAAATCCATCGTCCAGAAGGCTTACTGGGTGACGGAAGAGAACGATTCCATTATACAGGGCGCCCTGATCACCGATAAGGAAAGGGACAGCATCGGCTGGGTTTACGACCTGATTCTTGAATTCGGAGGCAATGGCCTTGTCACCCGGTCATCCAGGATCAATGAAAACGGTGAAGTCATTGACGATTATGATTTCCTTTTTGAAGCTGACCCCTGGAGATATATGAAGGTGAGGGAATATAAAAAGGATACCTTGGCATTTGTTTATGTGTTCAAGAATGACAGTGCCGGGAGAATCATCCGTATGGACCGTTTCAGGATGCCGGAGGATACCCTTATTTTTTCCTATGATTTACTGTGGGACGAGGCGGGGAACTGGATCGGTGGCCATTTCACCACTTACACCGGTGAGAAAGGCTGGTCGCATAAAATGGGATACAACGAAGCCGGTCTGGTGGTTTACCGTGAAAACTTCAACCCTGAAGGGGAAAAAGCGTCCTGGCAGAAGTACGAATACGATGAGCGCGGGTTCAATACCCGGTGGCAGGGCTTCCGGGCGGACACCATGTACATGGACTTAGCATTTAAATATCCCGAGGTGGATGAAAAAGGCAACTGGCTGAAGATGGTCACGATTGATAAGGGAAAGCCTGCAGGTATGGATGTCCGGACAATCGAGTATTATTAGACAAGTTCGGCAACACGATCAAAATAGCTGCGGGTGGGCGGACCAACCGCAGCTATTTTGTTAATAGTATTCGCTGCCGATCAGGAACTTGCCAACCCATGTCAGGAGGATCAGTACGGCCAGGGGAATGATCATCCGGCCGGGGATGACAGCCTGCTTTCCTGTGACCAGGGACCGGATACCGGTATAAACCAGCAATAACTGCAATGCGATCCAGACAATCCACCCGGGATTATGCAGGAAACTCTGAAGGAATTCTCCCCGCAGCAGGCAGCCCACCGCCCTGGAATATCCGCAGGTGGGACAGGGCAATCCCGTGAGGCTCTTAAAGATGCAATGAAAACTCAGTATTCCTGCTGCATCCAGAAAAGGGTATGCAAGCGAGCCCAGGCAGGACACCGCGATCAGGACGTTGACCAGGTATCCTGTGGGACTCAGGCGCCCGTTGCGTTCCGTGGCAAGGATCCTATCCCAGCCGGCTGCCACAGTTCGCACATTTCCGGATTTCCTCCTTGGTGCCATCGGTGACAAACGGGATCCAGCAGAGCGGTACGCAGAAAATCATGAGCAGGACGAAGATCACCCATCCTGTTTCGGACATTCTTTTTTCAACGATCGGCATTCCCTGGTGATCGCAAAAGGGGCATTTCAAGGCCATGGGTTCTGTTTTAATTGTTTCCACTGTCTAAAGTTTATAAGCATGGTATCATAAAGGCATATCGTAAACCAATCTCAGGTTCACTACAATTCCGGGATCGAAAAGAGAGTTTTTATAAACGCGGTCATCACCGAATTTCAGAATCGTGATACGGAAGGGAACGGTCTGGTCAGCAGCGTACTGTTTATATGATCTTCCAAGCGCATATCCGAACCTTCCTTCAAGGTGGAAATTGCCTACCACCCTGATGCGAGCGAAAAGAGATAGATCAATGCTTGTTCTTTCGATGTAATCCCCATCGTAGTCGGGGTGACCAAGCCGGTAAGATGTGATCAGTCCGAAATGGCTGATCCCGGCAGAAAGATTGTCGTTAACCCGGTATTTGAGCTTCCCGGAAATGGGCCACTGGCCGGCAAGGGTCCACCTGCTGCTGATCAGCCATTCGGTTTCCACGATCGGCACCAGGTAGGGTCCTCCCAGTTCCTGGTGGTACAAGCCGCCGAAACGCATGAATAGCCTCTCACTGAAGACCTTCTGATAAAGGATGATTCCTCCGAACTGGAAATTTTTCCCGTCCGCATTCCGGAAATCCGTCATAAAGCGCGGAGCAAACAAAATGAGAAGCCCCTTGTCCACATCCGTACCGAACATCCGTTTCTCAAGGCTCCTGCCAAATTTTTTGAAATATCCAGACTGCAGGATAAACGAATGCAGACGGATGGGATTGGCAATGCCGGGGGGCATTGGTATCTCATTTTCGATGTTAAAGCTTGTATAGGTGATCTGGTTGAACCAGACGTTGTAGTCGGAAAAGGGCACAGGTGCCTTGATATTTACCAGGAAACCTCTGGGCCTGGCCTTTTGGTCCTGGTATGGACTCTCATAGTACGTGGGGAACCCATAGGTTCCCGACAGGGTCATGAGTTCTAGGTGGCTCTGGGAGGCAATAACCTGGGATAGCAAAAGAAAAAACAGGCTTGTGACCGGGTGTTTCATAGGTTCGGGTTTGAAATTGAACTTAAGATAGAAAATTATGAATGAAAACCAAGCGTGGAGATTCGGATTTGTTTCCACGATATCCCTTATATTTATCCTTTCATTTAAGAATAAGCACATGCCCGAAAAAGAAAAAGGATTCACCACCCGGATGCTGTCGGCGCCGTATCTTAAGAAAGATCCCTTCAACGCCCTGCATATGCCGGTTTATGAGACGGTGGCCTATGAATTTGAGACGGCGGAGGATATTGCCGCCACTTTCCAGGACCGTAAGCCGGCCCATGTTTATTCCCGTTCCACCAACCCATCGGTCGAATTCCTGGAATCCAAGATCGTGGCAGCCACGGGTTCACGAGCCGCGCTTGCCCTTTCCTCCGGAATGGCAGCCATCGCGAACTGCATACTTGCCCTGGTCCGGCCCGGGGAAAACATCCTGAGCTCCGCAAACCTGTTCGGCCACACCTACGGTTTGTTCACCAAAACCCTGCCATCGCTGGGCATCGAGGTCCGTTTCTGCAATCTGCTGGATACGGCGGGCCCGGGGAAACACATGGACGATAACACCCGCTTGCTGTTTTTTGAAACCGTGACCAACCCGCAACTGGAGGTTGCCAACATCGGGGAACTGGTGCGCATTGCCCGCAAGCACCGTGTGCCGGTCGTGGCGGATTCAACCCTGACACCCTTTAACGTATTCAATGCCAAATCTTTCGGTATTGATGTGGAGGTGATGTCCAGCACCAAGTTCATCTCCGGGGGGGCGACATCCGTAGGCGGCATCATCGTGGATACCGGCATCAACGACTGGAGCTCGGTACCGGTCCTGTCCACTTTCTATGAGAGAAAGAAGGAAATGGCCTTGATCGCAAAGCTGAGAAAGGAAGTATTCCGCCATTTTGGCTCATGCATGTCTCCGAGGACGGCCCAGCTGCAGAGCATGGGACTGGCCCTCCTTGCCCTACGGCTGGAGCGGTCCTTCACAAATTGCCTGAAACTTGTCGACTTCCTTGGGGATCATCCCGATGTAAAAAAGGTCACCTATCCGGGTATGCCGGGCAGCGAATACTATGAGCTGAGCAGGAAACAGTTCAACGGGGTTCCGGGGACCATCCTGACCTTCGACCTGACCTCCGAAGAGGCCTGTTTTTCCTTCATGAACAAGCTGCAGGTCATTCGCAGGGCCACCAATATGAACGATAACAAAAGTCTGATCATTCATCCCTGGTCAACGATCTATTTTGAATATCCGGAATCCACACGGCTTGAAATGGGTGTGCGGGAAACCATGCTCCGCCTTTCGGTGGGCATCGAAGACATCGATGACCTGTTGGAGGATATCGATCAGGCCCTCAAATGAAGTCATAACCTTTTCATAGTTAACCGTTTACAGACGATAATACTCATTAATCTCTTTAACATGAAACACATAATCTCAATTAAACGTTACCTGTTCTACGTGGTGCTTGTCCTGGGACTGACGTTACCGCTGGGGGCCCAGAAACTTGACACGGAAAAACTGAAGGAAATGAAAGCCCGGAGCATTGGTCCGGCAAAAATGAGCGGACGGGTCACCGCGGTGGAAGCCGTGGCCGGTAATCCATCCATTATTTACGTTGGGACCGCATCCGGGGGTGTATGGAAATCGACCAGCGGCGGAACTTCCTGGGAACCCGTCTTCGATGATGAAAAGGTCATCAATATAGGGGCAATCGCCATAACCCAGTCCAACCCGGACGTGGTCTGGGTCGGGACAGGGGAGGGGAACCCACGCAATTCCATGAACCTGGGAGCGGGCGTATACAAGTCCCTCGACGCCGGGAAGGCCTGGATGTGCATGGGACTGGAAAAAACCCGGAACATCCACCGCATCATCGTTGACCCCAGGGATGAGAATACCGTTTACGTGGGGGCCCATGGCAATGCCTGGAGCGAACACCCGGAAAGGGGGGTATACAAGACAACGGACGGCGGCAAAACCTGGGAGAAGATCCTCTACGTGGATGAAAAGACCGGGGTGGCGGACCTTGTAATGGACCCCTCCAATCCCAACAAGCTGATCGCGGCCATGTGGCAGCACCGTCGCTGGCCATGGTTTTTTGAGAGCGGGGGACCCGGTTCCGGCATGTATGTGACCCTGGATGGAGGAAGAAACTGGACCCGCCGCACCGATAAAGACGGGCTTCCCAAAGGCGACCTGGGACGTATGGGACTTGCCATAGCACCCAGCAATCCCTCCATCGTCTATGCCCTGATCGAATCCGGGAAGAATGCGCTTTACCGTTCGGAGGACGGGGGACGCAAATGGAAAATGGTCAACGACAAGGAGGACATCGGCAACCGCCCGTTCTACTATTACGATATCTACGCCGATCCGAAGAACGAGAACCGTCTCTATACCATCTACAGCAACATAGGGATCAGCGAAGACGGCGGGAAATCATTCCGCCTGGTGGGAAACAACATCCACTCCGACCACCATGCCTGGTGGATCCACCCGGACGATCCCAACTTCATTATCGAAGGGAACGACGGAGGAATGGCCATCTCGAGGAACCGCGGGGAGACCTGGCAGGACATCCAGAACCTGCCGCTCGGACAATGGTACCATGTGCGGGTCGATAACGAGATCCCGTACAATGTTTACGGCGGTTTGCAGGATAACGGGTCCTGGAGGGGACCGGCATACGTATGGAGGGCAGGAGGGATCCGTAACGATTACTGGAGGGAACTGATGTTCGGCGACGGGTTTGATGTGGTGCCGGACCCCGATGATTCAAGGTACGGTTATGCCATGTCACAGGAAGGAAACCTGGGAAGGTACGATTATCTTACCGGGGCTTCCTATACCATCCGGCCCACTGCACCGGACATGGAAACCAAGTTACGGTTCAACTGGAACGCTGCCATCCAACAGGATCCCTTCGATCCTTCCACCATCTATTTCGGGAGCCAGTTCCTGCACAAAAGCACGGATAAGGGACTTACATGGGAAGTCATTTCGCCCGACCTGACCACCAACGATCCGGAAAAGCAGAAGTATGGGGAGAGTGGAGGGTTAACCCTGGATGTAACGGGTGCCGAGAACCATACAACCATCATCGCCATTGCGTTCAGTCCGCTCGAGAAGGGATTGATCTGGGTGGGTACCGACGACGGCAACCTTCAGCTGACCCGTGACGGTGGCCGGAACTGGACCAACCTGTCGGGCAGGTTGCCCGGTCTTCCATCGAACAGTTGGATTCCACAAATAAAGGCTTCCCGGCATACCCCGGGCGAAGCCTTTGTCGTGGCAAATAACTACAGGATGGGGGATTTCACCCCCTACGCTTACCGGACCAGGGATTACGGTGCCACCTGGGAGCGCATCGTGGATGATCCGGATGTTTTAGGATATGCCCTCTGCATTCTGCAGGATCCTGCAGAGCCCAACCTGTTCTTCCTGGGAACGGAACACGGCCTCTGGATCAGCATCGACAATGCGAGGAGCTGGACCCGGTGGAAAAACGGCTATCCTTCCGTATCCACCATGGACATGGTGATTCAGGAGCGGGAGGCAGACCTGGTCATCGGTACCTTCGGCCGGTCGGTCTACATTCTCGACGACATACGCCCTTTGCGCGCAATCGCAGCAAGCAGGGGAAAAGTGCTGGAGAAAAAGTTCACCGTATTCGAGTCCCCGGAAGCATTCCTGGTGGAGGGATACCAGCAGCCCAGGGGGATCCACTATGCCGGGGATGCCACCTTCATCGGTGAGAACAAACCCACGGGCGGGGCCATCCTTAGCTACTACCTCCGGGAAGATAAGAAGGATGATCGGCCTTCCCTGCCGGCAGGTAAATCCCGTAAGGGCGGAACGGGTTCCCCTCAAGACAATGACAAAACCAAGGTAAAATACGACAGCCTGACCCTCCGGATCTACGTCGGGGATGAACTGATCCGGACTCTGAAGTACGGGGCTGAAGCGGGACTGAACCGGGTCACATGGAGGCTTAGAAAAAAAGGAGTGGACTTCCCGAATCCCTGGGCTGCCCGATACGGTGGACGCTGGCGGTTCGGAACGCCCCAGGCAGAACCGGCCGGATTCACGGTTCTTCCGGGTGAATACAAGGTTGTTATGAGCTGCGGAGACCAGAAGGATTCAACCGTGGTTACCGTGCGTTTTGATCCGAGGGTGCCATACGATGCCGAGGGACTGGAAGCCTGTGAAAAGATGTACAAGGAACTCAGCTTAAAGGCCGAAGCACTAAGCAAGGCCACCACCAGGCTGAAGGAGTCCAAATCGGTCCTTGAAAAGGTTTCCGCACAGGTACGGGGTTCGAGCGACGAAGATTTGAAGGAGCTGGAAAAGGCCACCAGGGAAGTCCGGGATTCTCTGAACATCATATGGGAGTATATCATGGGAAAAGAAGAAAAGAAACAGGGTATCTCCGACGACAGCAAACCAACGGTCGCGATCAGGCTTTTTACGGCTGCAAGGTATATACAATCCAGGCCCGGTGCACCTACGGCCACGGAAAAACGGCTCAGCGAGCAGGCCGATGCGGCGGTACGGAAAGCGCTCGATATGACCAACGCCTTTTACCGTGACACCTGGCCACCGTACCGGGAGAAGGTGGAGAAAACCGATTTCAAATGGTTCAAGGACTACGAACCCATCGTAATTGGACAATAACCCGGGGAACGGGGATCCTTAAACGGGTCCCCGTTTTTTATTGGAATGCTTCCAACCCTTGCTGCATAAGGGGTGCGCTTGTATACGGCTCCGGCAATGGCTTGGATTTTTTCGGGATGTTTAAAATAACCGGAAAGTCAGTACGTCTACAGAAACAAAACCGCATTCAAACCGGATGACGGCAGAGGATAGCAGATATATAAGCGAGGTGGCCGAACGGGAGCAGGGAAGGTTGCTGAGTTTCATCCGCAAAAAGATCAGAAGCGAGGAGGATGCACGGGACATACTGCAGGATGTACTGTACCAGTTTACCAGGGGATTCGAGGATATCCGCTCAACCGAAAGGATCACAAGCTGGCTTTTTACGGTAGCCCGGAACCGGATCACGGATTATTACCGCAAAAAAAAGCCGGAATTTGTTTCCGACCGGCAGGCCGGAGGAAGCGACCCGGAAGGGATACCCCTGATGCTGATGGATATCCTGCCTGCCTTGACGCGGGATCCTGAAGATGAAATGATGAGGAAGGTCATCTGGAACGCGACCGAGGAAGCGCTGGATGAAATGCCTGCCGAACAACGGGATGTGTTTGTCCGGAATGAATTCGAAGATCAGACTTTCAGGGAGATCTCCGAAAAAACCGGCGCAGGCATCAATACCCTTCTTTCCAGGAAACGGTATGCCATCCTCTTCCTCCGGAAAAAACTGAAAGAATTGTATCGTCAACTTTAAATTAAACATCATGAAAGCACGAGGAGTATTTTATTATGGTAAGTTCGTGGTCCTTGGTTTCGCCTTCCTGGCCCTGTTCACCTATGTCGTGATGCTTCTGTGGAACTGGCTGGTTCCGGAACTTTTTAACGGACCGGCCCTGAATTACTGGCACACGCTTGGAATCCTGATCCTTTCCAAGATCCTGTTTACGGGACTGGGACAGCGTCACGGGGACCCTGAAAGGTGGAGGGAAAGATCGTTGAAGCACGGCCATAACCATTCCTACTGGAGGAAAAAGTTCGAGGAAAAAATGAACGGAAAAGCCTCTGAGGCTGAAGGTCAATCCGAAGGTTCGGGATCCGATGAAACGAAGGCAGGGGACTGATCTGCACGGGTATGGCATTCGCAGGCACCGCGAACCGTGGATCAGTTCCCTTCCGGTGCCTTTTTCCCCGACCTCTGCACCACACATTCCCTTGTTTTGACAAGCGAATCGTATATGTTGTCGACCAGGAATACGTTGGTCACCCAGGCAGGCACCGAGCCTCCCGGGTCGGTAAAACCCTCGCAGCGATACATCGTTGAGCCGGGACCCCTGGCTTCCAGGAAAACTTCCTCCCTGTAGCTTGGCATGCGGATCACACCGGGTTTGGACTCATACTGAAGTTCGGTCTCACGGGTCAGCAGGTGTGCCGATCCATCCGCTTTCGAAATGCCGAAGATCGCTTCCGCGACCAGGTCCCGGTCCGCCAGGGGCCAGGGCACATCATAAGCGGTGTGGTACCGTATCCTTCCATCAGGGGTTGTATCGATGATCTCAATTCCCACGCAACTGCCGATCCATTGCGGCCGGTATTCCAGATCGGTGAGGAAATCATATACATCCTCCATCGATCCCTGGATCAGGCCGCTGGCCCGGTATTCCTTCAGGGGACTGCCGGGGGATTCTTTGGTATAAATAACGATTCCCTCCCGGTCACGCTTTAATTCCCACCCGGATTGCCCTGCAGATATTGCCGGCAGCAGTAAACATACCAGTAAGAGGGTCGTTTTGTCCACACCTTGTTATTGTCCAAGGCCACCCCGGATAAGGAACCGGATCTTTGCCAGGAGGTCAACCCTCTTGTCGACCTTGCTGTTAAGGGTTCCGGACGCCGTAAACGTGAAATTGTCTTCCAGAAGGTATTCCTGGAGATCGTCTTCGGTTAATTTGAGTTCAATCACGGTGGCATTTTCCGGTATGGTATCGATCCACGCCACTCTCTTGCTGCCCAGCGTCGGGGTTTCCAGGAATAATTCAACCCTGGTCACCGGATCAAAGGTGCAATCCTCCGTCAGGATGCTCACCGTTGCGTCGGACATCTTTGCGGAATTCAGGTTATCCCGGCTTACTCCATTGGCTTCCAGCACAGAATCCACATCTGCCGATATATCCTCGGTTTTAAAGATCAGATCTCCGACTTCATCGGTCGGTTCGATTGTAAATTCGAGGGTATACCATTCGGAATTAAACTTAAGCAAATCGGCCAGAAGTGCATCGCAGGCCGGAAGGACCAGGGCCGCCGCTGCGATAAGTGCAAGAATTATTCGTTGGGTTTTCATTTTCATTAAGATTTTAAGATATGATTGTATTAATTGCAAATTAAACACTTATTTTGAAAAATTCAAATCTCGGGTTATCATAGTATTCTTTCAATCTGTTTAAAATCTTGAACGGACCAGGAATTTGACCCTTGCATGAAGCTTAATTTCTTCCGTGATCCTTTCGTTAAGGTAGCCCTGTATCGTCAGCATGAAGTTTTGCTCCATGCAGTAGGGGAGGACGTTCTCCTCGGAAAGCTCGAGGGAGATACTTGCCGAATCGGCAGGCACTGGATTTGACCAGGCGATCTTGGTTTCACCCAGGGAGTCCGTATATACCGTCAATTCAATGAAACGGAGCATGTTGAAATTCGTGTAGGCCACGCCTGGCTCCAGGCTTATTTCGGCCTCCTGCAGGATGACCTCCTGTATCCCTTCCGCGACAGTTACATCCAGGGTGCTGAGATCCAGGGAAAAGAATTCCTCCGCAAAGATCTGGAAGCCTTTGAGATCTTCCGGCTGCATCCAGCAGTCCATCTCGTAGAAATCGGTCTCGAAAGAGTTTACCGTCGGTTCCGTCGGCGGAGCAATATCCTCGCAGGAAACCATGAAGAGGGTTACAAGAACGATCGTTGCAACAAAGACAAATACTTTGCCTGTAGGATGACCGAACAGGATTTTCATAAGCAGCATTAAAATTCTGAATTCTCGGCAGGATAACAAAAAGGATGCGCAAAGAATCTTATTCGGGCTAAAAGGTTTTTGATGAATATCCCGTTTGGGCAGATGAAATTTATATAAATTTATACAGCGGAACAGGTTAGATAAAAGCATTTTCTCGGAAGTCGGGTCCGGCTCCAATAATATCGGAAATCCGGTTTTTTTCAAGAAATCGAGAATGCAGTAAATGCCCGTCAGGAGCGAATTTCGGCCTGTACAGCAAGCAATGGCATGGAATTTGGATTCAAAATAAACATAAAAACTTTTTCCCATAAATAATGAAGATCATGAAAACACTGAAAGCTATCCTGATACTGATCTGGATCCTGTTCCCGGCGGCAGCGGAAACCGTAATACCGGACAAGCAGGAACCGGAATGGCCCAAGAAACTGGAAACGGAAGATGCACAGATATCCATTTACCAACCACAGGTCAACGAGTTGGACGGGGATTTACTGGATGCCAGGGCTGCGTTGTCCGTCAAGCAGCAAGGCCGGAAACTTGTTTTTGGGGCCATGTGGTTTAAAAGCCGCCTGGTGACGGATTTCGATGCGCGGCTGGTAAGCCTTACGGATGTGCAGATTGAATCCGTAAAATTCCCCGAACTGGAGGGAGAGGATGAATCGAATATGATCGCCCTGCTGGAGGCAGGGATCCCGGCGATGGACCTGACCTATTCCCTCGACCGGCTTCTCACCAGCCTGAAAACGGCGGAGCAGTCCACTGAATTTTCAGAAAAACTGGATCATGCACCTCCCAGGATCATTTTTGAAGACGAGTCGGCGGTTCTGGTCCTGATCGATGGTGAGCCCATTCTTAAGGATATTGAGGACACCAGGATACAGTACGTAGTCAATACGCCCTATTTTATCCTGTACAACCAGGCGGACGGTTTTTATTACCTGAAGGGGGGAGACTGGTGGTACCGTGCCGGAAGGGTGACGGATACCTGGCGTAAGATCGACAATCCGCCCGCCTCGGTCCAGCAGATAACCACGACCGATGAGTCCTACGAAACCGATGTAGATTCCATTGCAAGGACGCTTGACTTCCCGCCGAAAGTCATCGTCAGCCTGGAGCCCGCCGAACTGATCATCACCGACGGTGAGCCGGACTTTGCCGCGCTGGAGGGGACCGACCTCCTCTACGTACGGAATACGGAAAGCGAAATCCTGATGGATATCAACACCCAAGAATATTACGTCCTGGTCGCGGGCCGGTGGTATAAATCCCGGGCCCTTGATTCGGAGGGCTGGGAATTTGTGAATCCGGATGAATTGCCCGCGTATTTTGCAAACATCGATACCGATTCGGAAATGGGCAGCGTCCGTTCATCCGTGCCCAATACCCAGGAAGCACGGGAGGCCATCCTGGAGAGCGAGATCCCCCAGACCGCTGAGATCGACCGGCACAACACCAGTCTTGAAGTCACATACGACGGCAATCCCCAGTTTGAAAGGATTGAAGGAACCCGGATGTCCTATGGGGTCAATACCGATAAATCCGTTCTTTTCATCGACAACCGTTACTATGCCGTGGACCATGCCGTCTGGTTCGTATCGGATCATCCCACGGGTCCCTGGACCGTCTGTGTATCGATTCCGGACGATGTCCAGTCCATTCCCCCTCAATATCCCGTTTATAACGTTAAGTATGTGTACGTCTACGATTACACTCCGGACGTGGTTTACGTGGGTTATACGCCGGGTTACATCTATTCCTACCGCTACCGTGGAATCGTGGTTTATGGAACGGGATATCACTACAGGCCCTGGTACCGTACCTATTATTACCCGCGCCCGGTTACCTATGGCTACGGGGTGCATTACAATCCCTACACGGGTTGGGGCTTCTCCGTGGGCGTCAGCTACGGATGGATCGGGTATACCTATTACAGGAGTCCCTATTACTATACATCCTGGTGGGGGCCTGCAGGTTACCATTACGGTTACAGGCACGGTTATTACCACGGTTACAGCCGGTCATATTACCGCGGGTATTACCACGGCTATAGCTACGGGGTTTATGCCAGCAGCCGTTCCGGCTACAGGGCAGGCTATTACGACGGTCGCCATCATCACTCATACAGCCATAACATCTACAAGAGTATGCCGAACGGGGTGATCCATACCGGGACCCGCGCAAGCACTTACGGCTCCAGGACACGCGCAAGCGGATCGCGGTCTTCCTACAGCAATCCCACCGTTACCGATCGTAAGAACAACGTGTATACGGACCGGAACGGAAACGTTTACCGGAAGAAGGGAAGTACATGGCAAACCCGGGAAGACGGTTCCTGGAAGAAAAGCGAACTCCCGGAACGGGGTACAACTACCGGCCGTACTTCCGGGCAGGGCGGCACCGCCACACGGACCCGGGAGGGGACCGGTACTTCACAGCAACAAAGGGTGGGTACCCGCACATCGACGCAGCAGAGAACGGTTACGGGCACTTCTACCCAGCGCTCGAACGTTTCTCAGGGGACCGTCCGCAGCAGTTCGCAGAGCCGGGAAACAGGCCAGGGAAGCAGTTACCGGAGCAGGCCCACGCCCAGCACCGGGCAGGAGTTGAAAAGGGAGTCCCAGGCCAGAAGCCAGGGAAGCCAGCGCAGTTACAATTACCGGCAGACCCGGCAGCAACAGCCCAGGAAAAGCACCGCTGCCCCTGTACGAAGAAGCAGCTCTTCCAAAGGGACCACAACCCGCAGCAGCCGGGAGACCGAGACAAAAACAACCAGCGGGCGGAAAAAATAGCACGATGGACTTTGCCGGGACGGTGAATCCGACCTGAATTGCATTAACGCTTACGCAGAGAACAGGCTCAGTTGCCTTTCAAAGGAGCCTGTTTTTCTTTTGGATTCCAGTCTTTCAGTCTGTATGTACTTCCGGAAATTTTCAGCGTTGGGCGAGAATCCCTTTTCAATCCTCATCAGGAGGGGCTGCAATCCCCTGACGGCCTTGATCCGGTCATGGATTCCCAGCTTCGCCCGATCGATGGCGCTTCTCAGGTAGCGGTAGGTCTCGTCATATACGGAGGTTTGCACCGGGAAAGGATGCCCGTCCTTCCCTCCGTGCGCGAAGGAGAATGTTGCCGGATCCCTGAACCTGGACGGGGTACCGTGGATAACCTCGCTGACGAGGGTAAGCGACCGAAGGGTTTTGGGTCCGAGCCCTTCCAGCAGCAGAAGTTCCTCAAAATCCCTGAACTTAAGTTCGTGGGCAACGACCAGGACGCTTCCGAGTTTTTTAAGGTCCACATCCCGGTAATTTATATCGTGGTGGGAGGGAAGAACCATATGACGGATCTCGTTGACCAACTTTGCGGGAGATTCATGCATGAGCGAAAGAATGCCCCTCCTGGCCGGCCTGGCCTCCCGGGCCGTCAAATTGAGTATCGTTCCCATGTTTTCTCCCACGACACAGGTGTGGGGTTCCTCCACGAAGGATTGCATACCTTCCGAATGCCAGTGGTACCTGCGGGCCATTCCTGCCGGGCCGTTCATGCCCTGCTGCACGACGGACCATTTCCCGTTCCCGGATAGAATGAAGGAGTGCAGGTATATCTGGAATCGGTCCTGTATGGCCGTACCGTCTATTTTGGCCGAAAGCCTGCTGCAACGGACCAGGGAATCTCCGTCCAGGCCGTGCCTTTGAGAATATTCCATGAGTTCGGATGGCGTTCGTCGCGCGTAAGTTCCCCGGCCGCCGCATACGTACAATCCCAGTTCCCCGGACATAGGGTTGATGGCCTGCTTCAGGGCTGCCATAACCGATGTGGTGATGCCCGATGAATGCCAGTCCATTCCCAGGACCGATCCGAGTGCCTGGAACCAAAATGGATCGCTGACCTTCCGCAGAAAATCGTCGCTTCCGTAATCCGATACGATGGCTTCGGCAATGGCCCCGGCCATCTTTGTCATGCGCTCGTACAGCCATGCAGGGACCTTCCCGTGATGGAGGGGAAGATCTGCCGTTCCGCTTCGATTCATTATTTTGATTAAATATTAATCATTATTAATGACTATATTATAATCAAAATTTCTGAAACAAAAAAACTTTTTGTTATTTTCCTTTACTCAGGCAGCTTTTTTCTTGAAGCGGGATGCCCTTCCGCCACCGCTGAACAGGATCCCGGCTCCGATCACGAAGCCAAAATTGTACCAGTTGCCGTTGTTGTGGACCTCGTACATCTGGATGCCGTCCGTGAACAGGGATACGATGAAAGTGAAGGGAGCGATGATGCCGTGCCAGAGTCCCCGCAGAAATCCTGCCGTGTTTCCAAACTCATCCGCGACGCCTTCCGAGGGATTGACCCCCGGGAAGCAGGCTGTAACAAGAAACATTAGGAGGATGACGGCGGCTGCAATGATGATGGTGCGTTTCATTTGAATGGTTTTGATGGAGTTGAACGGATTTTACATAATAAAGCCTGAATTTAGAAAATTCCTCTCAATCTGCATACATATTCCTCTTCCCAACTACCAGGCGGATCCGGTTAACGGTGGCCCTAAAGTAAAAAGCCCGGCACAAAGCCGGGCCGATCGGAATGCTTATTGATGGTCAGAAAAGAAATCCGATTCGGAATCCCCAGGCAGTGGCCAGGGGTGCCTCATCGCTTCCCACCGCGATGAAATAGGGCCAGTCCTCAAATTCCCGGGCACTGGAATATCCGTATCCCAGACCGAAGAAAAGGTCCACCAGGAAAACGTCGGAAAAAACCCACTGCTTACCGATGTTAAGCAGGACGGCGAACTTGGTCACACTCCTGTCCTTGTCTCTCAGGTTATAGCTTGCAAAAGCCAGTTCCGGCCTAACATAACCCCCCTTGAGTATGTGGGCATAGCGCATCTCATTGAAATAAAAATCGGGGCTCCTCATAAATTTATATCCGGCCTGCAGGCCAACTCCGATCGCATTGTCCAGGTTATTGAACCCGAGACCTATGATCCCGGCACTTCCCTCAATGGATTGGCCCGGCTTGATGGCCCGTTCATAGGAGAAGGTAGTAACGCCCATGATCGGGGAGAGGAAATTGATCTTGACCGCATTCCTATTCTGTACCAGGAAAAGGTCCTCCGAATTGGACTCGGCGCTTTCCCGTACGGCTGCGGCATGATCGATTGTCAATTCCTGGCCGTTTTCGAAAACGATTTTATCCACCTCCCTTTTCAGGATGGAAAACTGCACCTGGAAATTGTATTCCGCAAGGCTGTACTTGATCTCTTCGGACCCTACCTCCAGCACCTTGCATTCAATGATATCTCCGTTCCTTTTGACGATCCGGTGCTGCGCCTGCAGACGGACCAGATTTCCTGCAAAAAGGAACAAAACCGTTAAAATAATGGTTGGTTTCATGATCATGGTTTACCTAGGATTATACAATTAGTATCGAACATCAAGGCGGAGCATTATGGATATCACCTGAACGCAAAATAAATTTCAATATTCATGCCAGAATTATTTCTTCCCGGAACGCAGACGGTCCTTTTTCCCGCCGGACAGCCGGAAGATCTCCGAGGAACCGGCCCCGCAACTGATGATGGTTTTCATGCCGTTTTCCACCGAGGCTTCGGTAAACAGCACCTGGTCCCTTGTCACGTGGTAGATGTTGCCGGATGTCGGGTTCGGGCCCGTTGGCACGAAAACCGTCAGTACTTCCCCCTGGTCCTCCGTTATGAATCCCGTCATAAGGGTCCCCGAATTGAACAGGTTCACCAGAACCACCTTTGAGAAGAAGGACCTGTTCTTGCCGAAAAACTGCATGACGGTTTCCCTGGCGATCCGGTATCCCGGGATCTTCATAAGGTACTTCTTTTCGAAAGCCTGCCTGAAGAACCTCCCGATGCGGGTCTGGATGACCAGTCCGATGAAAAAAAACGTCATCAGTATGGCGGCGAAAACGATCAGGTAAATGGAAAGTTCGATCCATTTCGAATCCACATGCAGGTTAAGCGTGAAAAAATCGACGATCGGCCTCAGGTATTTCCCGATCAGGTTGATGACCCACCGGAATACGATGATCACCAGGGCCAGGGGGAGAATGGCTGCAAATCCCCCGAGCAGCGTAGTGTTAATGTAGCGTATCATTTTATTCATTGTATTTGGTTTCTTGTTGATTCGCTTTGGGGGAATAAAATTACGGGTTATATTTGGCTTTGACTCATGCTTTATTTAAAAAATTTCCGGATGAAAACCTCAAAATTTCTGTTACTGATGCTGATACCCCTGGCATGCCAGGGCCAGCCTGAAATCTTTTGTGAATTCGAATACCGCAATTTCAATCCTACCCGTGTAAGCGCCTGGATATCGGACATTGCGGTCCCCGAGAATCCCGATTCAGCGAATAAATACGTTATCTATGCTGCCGCGCGCCACGGCGGGGTCTGGAAAACCTCAAACAACGGGGTGAGTTTCCGCTGCATCAGCGATGCACTTCCCACGACTTCGATCGGCGCGGTCGAGGTGGCTCCTTCCAATCCGTATGTGGTCTGGATCGGGACCGGGGAAGCTTCAAACGCACGGTCGGCGCACAGGGGGTACGGAGTGTATAGATCCACCGATGCCGGGGATTCCTTTACCTGTATGGGACTGGAAAACACCCAGCATATTGCCCGGATCGTGATCCACCCGCAGAACGAAAACATCGTATACGTGGCCGCCATGGGAGCCCTGTTCTCGTCCAGTCCGGACCGGGG
>CAZNQG010000035.1:0-29823 GCA_964575235.1 uncultured Bacteroides sp. | reverse complement strand
GTACACCACGATGCAACCCTTCTCCCGATGGAGATGGACTCGAAATACGAATATGCCTTCGGCGACGAGTCCCTTCCCGCCCTCAATGCTTCCGCTTCCCTGGACGAAAAGGGGGCCATCCATGTTTCCCTGGTCAACATAGACCCGGAAAACGCCGCGGACATTCGCATGGATATCCGCGGAAAGCAGGTCAGCCAGGTGAGCGGCCGGGTCCTGACGGCGAACGAAATGGGCGTCCACAATACCTTCGATGATCCGGACCGGGTCAGGCCGGAAGAATTCAAAGGGGCAAAGCTCAAGGGGCAGGAACTTACGATGAAGCTCCCCGCCAAATCCGTGGTTGTCCTGGAAATCAAGTAATCTTACACCAGTAAAAGAAACGAGACATGAAAAAATCCGGAATATCGCTGTTTGCGGGACTGCTGATCCTGGCCATGCTGATGCCGGGATGTACGGCGCAGGACCAGGAACTCATGTCCCGGGAAGAGATCCTGGAGACTATGACCCTCTGCAACGCCTACTTCATGGAAAAATGGCCCGATGTCGGTAAGCGCATCGTGACCGACCGGGACCGGGCCAGCAACATCTGGACCCGGGCGGTGTATTACGAGGGACTCATGGAGCTTTACCGGATCGATCCGCGCCCCGAATACTACGATTACGCGGTCCGCTGGGGCGAGTTCCACGACTGGAACCTGAGGGACGGGTACACTTACACCCGGAATGCCGACAACCAGTGCGCCGGCCAGACCTACATAGAACTGTACCGGATCGATCCCCGTCCGGAGAGGATCGCATACATTAAGGCTTCGATCGACAGCATGATGCGGACCGACAGGATCGATGACTGGAACTGGATCGATGCCATCCAGATGGCCATGCCCGTTTTCGCCCAGCTCGGGGTCGTTTTTGAAGACACGGCCTATTTTGAGCGCATGCACGCCATGTACATGTTCACCAAGGAATCGCAAGGGGATAACGGCCTGTACAACCCGGATGACGGACTCTGGTGGAGGGATGCCGATTACGACCCGCCCTACACCGAACCCAACGGGGAGGATTGCTACTGGTCCCGCGGCAACGGGTGGGTGCTGGCCGCCCTGGCACGCGTAATGAGCTTGCTTCCTGAAGACCATCCCTACCGGGAAGGGTATCTTCGCACGTTCCGGGAGATGTGCGAGGCGCTGGTCAAGGTCCAGCGCAAAGACGGGTTCTGGAACGCCAGCCTTCACGACCCGGATCATTACGGGGGAAGGGAGACCACGGGTACATCCCTGTTCGTATACGGCATGGCATGGGGGATCAACCACGGCTACCTGGATCCGCAGGTATACCGTCCCGTCGTGATCCGGGCCTGGAATGCCATGGTCGACAAGGCGGTCCACGATAACGGTTTCCTGGGCTATGTTCAGTCCACCGGCAAGGAACCCAGTATGGGTCAGCCGGTCACCCGTTCGAAGGTGCCCGATTTCGAGGATTACGGGCTGGGCTGCTTCCTGCTGGCCGGCTCGGAAATGTACCGGATGGAACGATAATACATTTCAGCGGGAGCCGGACATGGTCCTGGCCGCAGGTCCGTTTTTTTCCGTTTCGGCAGAAGCCGAAAATCGGGCAGGTTATTTCCCTTCCGGCCCGGTGGTTTCCAGGTATGGGCTCAGGGGCAGTTGCCATTGATCGAAGGGGTCCGGCCTGGCAGGATCGAACGGGGGAATCTCATCCCTCAGGTAGCCGGCCAGTTCCAGTCCGCTGCCGCGTATGCCTTCCACCACACAGCGGGCCAGTTCGTATGCCCCGTAAGTACTGTGATGGCTGTCGTCCTTCAATTCCTCCTCCTGTCCGGGAAAGCTGCCGGCAGGGTAATGCACGAACAGTTTTTTTGAGCCTTCCGGTCCAAGGGCCTCGTACAGGGTTTTGCTCATGGCAAAAAGGTCGATCAGCACCACTCCTTCCGTTTCGGCAACCTGCCGCATGGCCTCGGGGTAGTCCCCGTGGGTATTGATCACAATGCCCTCCTCGTTGAAATTCCTACGCAGCATGGGTGTGACCAGGACCGGTGTGGCACCCAGGTTGCGCACCTCCATAATGTACTGCCTCAGGTAGTACTGGTAATCGGTGAATGGGGCCGAGTATGCCGTACTCTGAGGTTTCTGGTCGTTGTGCCCGAACTGGATCAGGACGCAGTCCCCAGGCCTTACCTGGTCCAGCATCTTTTCAAGCCGGTTCTCCGCCACGAAGCTTTTAAGGGCTTCCCCGGATTCGGCATGGTTGGCCACGGCAACGAGCCGGGGTTTAAAGAACACCGGCAGCATCTGTCCCCATGCAGAATACGGTTCGCAGCGCTGGTCCGTCACCGTGGAATTCCCCGCCAGGAATACGGTCATCGCACCTTCGTTGGGCGATATTTCCAGTTCTGCGACGGCAGGGTTGAGTCCCCCGAATTCCACCGAAAGCTGCCGGTCCCAGTTCAGATGCCCGATCTCCCGGGGTTTTAACCGGACCCGGTTACCGCTTCTGGTTTCCGGGTAACGGACATTGGTTGTAAATACCAGCTCCCGGACTTCCCCCGCGGGAATCCATGCATCCCGGATCATCAGTCGCCGGGATTCCGCCTTAAGGGTAAGCCGGGAACCTTGCCCGGTACCCACGGCGGTTATTTTCACATCGTAATTTCCTTCAGGCACATCCGCAAGGAACAGGAAGGGTTCCCTGCCCAGGATAAAATCCGTTCCCCCGGCTTCCGTTTCCCCGTCCTCCTTTTCCGGCATTTCGAACGATTCCAGGGTGAAACCGGCGACAAACCCGCAGGATGCATCCTCCGAATAGCTTTGTTCCGGACCAACCCTGCGGCAGCCCTCTCGCGCCTGGTTATCCCCGAAATCAAAACACAGGGTTCCCTCATGCCCATTTCCGGATTCCGCTTCCGGATCCATTCCGGCAGGTTCCTCCATATACTCGGTGCTGCCGTTGTTCTCTGCGGGTCCCGCTTCCCTCTTCAGAACGATCCAGGGAACGATCACTCCCGGTATCAGGAGGAGAAGCCATAAATATCGTTTCCCGGTTTGCTTTTCCATGGTTCAGACCTTGACGGATTTACGAATTTCCGAGGGCGCAATGCCCAGTTTGCTTTTAAAAAGCCTGCTGAAATAAAAAATGGACTGGAAACCGAGCTTGTAGCTTATCTCCTTGATGCTCATATCGGTATGCAGAAGCATCTCCTTGGCCCTCAATATTTTGAGTTCCAGGTGGTATTGAACGGGCGGCACCCCGGTGTATTTCTTGAACATCTTGCGGAAATAGGAATATCCAATGCCGTAGCTCCCGGCAAACCCATGGAAATCCATATCCTTATCCACGTTTTCACGGATGGTGAAACAGGCATCCTGGATGATCTTTTCCACGCGTTTGCCCGAGAAATCCTTCTGCCGGTCGAGGGAGACGATGAATCCCAGGAGTTTCATGACCATGCCTGCCGAAACCTGCTGGTAACCCGGCTTTTCCTCCTGGATGTATTCAAAGATCTTATAGTAGGTATCCAGGATGGCTTCCCGGTTTCCGATGTGTACAACCGCGTTTTTCTGGATGAACCAGGGACGGCTGAACAGGTGGTCCGCGATATATCCGGCAAAGCCCACGTAGTGCTCCACCCATCCCACCGTTTTCTTGGGCCGGTAGCGGTGCCATTCCCCGGGCTTGGTGATCAGCAGGGAACCGGGCCTGATCCTGTATTTGCCCGAGCGGTTCTCGTAGATCCCCTCCCCGTCGGTAATGTAATTAACCTGGTATTCGTTCAGCACCCGGCCGTTCTCAAAGCTGAAATAGTAACCGGAGGGATGCTCGGACGGGGGATAAACCACACCCGGAGAGATGAGTGCTTTGCCGGCACAGTTCACCCACAGGCCCCATTCCCGGTCTTCCTGCCCGGGGGTAACGTATTTAAAAAAGGAATCCATCTGTGGTCTTCCCAAGATATGGAATAATGGCAGGAATACGGAAGGAAAGGCCGATTTTTTATATCTTCGGGTGCCGGTGCACCCGGAATGCCGGACGGCAAGCCGGCCGGGGTTCGGTGTATCCATCTCAGGGATGACTATTCCTGTGGTATTTACGAGGAAAGGCCTCAGGTATGCAGGGATTTCATGGCCGAAGAAGCCATCTGCGGGAAGAACCGGCAGGAGGCAATGCAAATTCTCGGGGCACTGGAGAAATAAAAAGGTGGCCTGAAAAACGCTTACCCTGAATGTATCATTTTACAGGTGTGTACCGACCGGGGCGTTATGACCCTCAGCAGGTAAATGCCCCCGGCATTTTCCCCGGGTGTCCAGTAAAATTCATGGTCTCCCCGGTCTAAAATACCATCCATCAGAACCTGCAGCAGTCTTCCGTCAAGGTCAAACACGGCGACCCGGGTTTGCTGCGGCATCGATGAATGGAACAGGATCCGGGTGCCGTCGGAGAAGGGATTCGGGAAATTCTGGTACAGGTGGTCCGCTCCCCCGGGCCCGGGCAATTCTGCGATCCCCACATTGAACTGGTTGCCGGCTCCCGGTGTTCCCAGCCAGTTCTTTGAAACGCTCCAGGCTTCGGGTTTTGAATTATCTGAAACCGGAATCCTGAGCGAAAGTGTATAGCCGGTCCCCGGAAGAATGACCGGCCAGGGGTACAGGCTGCTGTAAGGCACCGAATCCGCCGGTTCCATATCCGGGTCGTACAGGCGGATCACGTCTTCGTCGTTGCTCAGTCCGAAGTCGAACTCCCCCTGGTAAGGTTCCGCCTGCGGGTAAACGGTTTCGAATCCCATCAGGTCGCGGCAGATTACAAGGAAGCCTCCCGGTTCCAGGATGGTTCTCGGTCCGATGGTGTATTCATGAAGCGGGTCCGAATCCTTCAGGATCCAGCCGGAAAGGTCGATGTACTGGCTGCCGGTGTTGTGCAGCTCGACCCAGTCCCCCCCTGCAAGCACCGTATCGGAAGTGTAGCATATCTCATTTATGACCACCGGATAACCGGGGTTTTCCGGGTCCGGTTCAAAACGGGCTGTTATGCTCATCGGGACCGTCATCTCAACCCGGATACGGGGCGAGGAGGATGTAAGGCTGCCTTCCCATCCGGAGAATTTATAGCCCGGCAGGGAAACGGCGGTCAGCTCGACCGGCACATCTTCAAAATACACTCCGGTAAACGGGAACTGCTTGAGATGCAGCGAATTCAGCAACAGGTACCCGCCTTCGCGGTCCGAAACATCCAGCATCAGGTTTTTCATTAATCCCAGGCCGAAATAAGATTGAAGCTGGCTTAACATGATCGTTGGCCTTCTCCCGGCAAATAACCGGAGTTCCTCGACCCGGCCCTTCCATAGCTGGTAGGTCCCCCCCCAGCTTGCGGCATGGAAGGGCATTTCCGAATCGATGTTGCCTTCCAGTTCGTCGATCATCCCGATCGCGGAATCGTTGCTGAAGCTGGTGTTGATGCGGTCTGCAAAGGAATTGACAAAGCGTTCCCGGAATTCCTGGTTCCGGAGCAATTGCCTCAGCAGGAAGGTGGCCCAGGGGGGATTCGGGTAACCCGGGCCGTTGGGTTCGGTAGCAAACTCCAGGGTGTTCCGAAAAACGTATTCCGTGTTCCAGAGCCCGAAACCGAAATCGGTATCGTACAGGATCCATCTCCATTTCCCCTTCGGTGTGGCCCTTCTCCAGTACTTGACGTTGTTGCTGGGCCAGTCCCGGTTGTCGTAATGGATCTGCGCGATCTGGTAATTGATGAAGTTCTGGATGTCCATCTGTTTTTCCGCCCAGGCATAGTTGGCCTCGACCTGGGCAGAATTTGAACTCAGGAAATGGATCAGGGCAGCGTAATGGCTGTTGTCGCCGCAGAGGATGTGCTGGTTGCCCTCGAGCAGGTCGATCCGGTCGGGATCGATCCCGGCCAGGGATGCTATGTAATGTTCATTGACTTTCTCCCGGATGTTCTGTACGCCCCAGTATTCCCCGTTAAGGTAGACAACTGCCTGCCGGGCGGCCAGGTATTCCAGGTCCATATCCCGTGTCATCCGGGTCATCAGGATATCCCGGATCATGGTCCCGGATTCCGAACCCTGGCCATACCAGTCGTTGCCTGAATTCCGGATGATAAAGGATTCGAAATCCGTCACGGGTCTTTCGCCGAATAGGCGATATTGAAAGCTGCCCGTCCCGTAACGGCGCCTGGCAAAGAATGCCACGGATTTTTGAGGGTGGCCCCGGGTCCATCCCCCGTAGATTTTCAGTCCCGCACCCGCGCTGAAGGCATGGCTGCCGTCTTCTTCGTAGACCTCGATATACCCCGGCCGTTCCCAGTCCTGCCAGAAATTCGCATCAAAGTATGGGAACTCGGACTGTGCGTTCGGTCCCTTGACGTATATCCCGTCATAGTAATCCCAGAGGTTATGAGGATCCGTCGAAATGCTTATCACCGCCAGGCCGTGGCCGGTCTCCGAGAAATACGTATGGGTAACCACATCTCCCGGAAGGTACCCGGTCAGTATGATCCTTGCACGTATGATCGCGTTGGCATCGATCTCCAGCGGTTCGGTGTAAAGGGTGGAGCCGGTGTCCGGTTCGGTCCCATCCAGCGTGTAGTATATGGAGTCCCCTGCCTCCGCCGAACTCAGGGAAAGCATGAAGGGTCCGGTGAACCTGCCGCCGGGGACGGAGAATCCGGGCAGCCTGGAAACGTATCCCGCAAAGGCGGTTGCATGGTTCGGCTCCCCGGGGGTGGGTTCGCTGAATGCCACCCATGCTGCCGTATCCTGAGGATTCCTTCCGAAGGAGTTGTTTTCCCCGATCCAGGGGATGTGGACCGAGTCCGTAACCCTGCCCTTCGGGCCCATCAGGTACAGGGGTTCACCCTCTGCATCCAGCTTGAAATCCGTATGGAAATAGGTGGTTGACAGATCCAGTATCGCGGGCGGTGGACTTGCGGGAAAACTGGGGGACTGGATGGAAAGAAAGGGAATGGCCGTCATATCGGACGAGGTGAGCGAGATGTTGTGAACCTGAATGGCCAGGACGTTATTCCCGGCCTGAAGCAGTCCGGCCGGGTCTGCCACGCTGAATTTCTGCGGATCGCCCCCGCTGTACATTTCGGCTTCCCGGCTGCTGGATGCGGACCGGTCATGTGCCGGAGGATTCCCCTGAATGCCGGCCCGCGCGATTTCCTTGCCGTTTATATAGGCTACGAAGGCATCGTCATAATCCATGTGAAGAACGCATCCCGGGACCGCGGAGGGATCTTCCACGGTAAATTGCTTCCGGATGAAAACGGAAAGGACCTGGGGCAGTCGTGTGGAATCGTCGTTGTCCCCGTACCCGAAACCGCTTTTACCCGTATTCCATGCAGAGTCGTTGAAATTGGCCTCGATCCATTCCGGCGGCGTATCCGCATCCGGGAGGATGTATTTCCATTCATCGCCCTGTTCGATCAGAGTCTCCCAGTATACCGGGCAGGAGCCGATATCTCTTCCTGAGGCAAAAACGACCAGGTGCTCCCCCGGAGCCATTGAATATTCAGGGAAACACCAGGGAACTTCACGCGCAGGATCATCGCTGAGGCAGTAACCCGAAAGCTCTGCGGGTACCGTATCCGTATTCCACAGTTCGATCCAGTCACGGTATTCGCCGTACTCGTCCATTATGGTTCCGTAGTTCGCATTGCAAACCTCGTTCAGGACAACCTGGCCTGTTACATCGCCTGCAACAGCGAATGCCATGAATGATGCCAACAGCCGGGTTCCGGCCCGGTAAAGCCGGCCCTGAAGTCCCTCCTGTATTCTGCTCGTATGGGAATGCATATGGAGCTCTCTAAATTAACATTATTTTCCAGTCTTACGTTTGAAATGCGTTTTCTGAAAAGATACTGCAACAGAAACGGATTTTTTATTTTATTTACCTCAATTATGGCTGAAGGACGTTTTACAAACCCGGTGGTTGCCTCGCTTGCAGGCATCCGGGATTTTTTTGCCAGGCAGAAACTGGCCGACCGCTTTACGGATGAGGACCGTGCGGATGGCCTGACCGTGATGATCACCGGGGCCAATTCGGGACTCGGATTTGCCCTTGCGGTTGCCTTTGCTGAAAGGGGCGGCCGTGTGATCATGGCAGGGCGGAGCCAGATCCCTGCAGCCGGGGAGCGCGTGCGGAAGCTCACCGGGTCCCCCCGGGTCGAAATGCGGCATCTGGACCTCAGCGATATCGGGTCCATTCACAGCTTTGTGCAGTCGCTTTCCCGGGACGGGATAACCGTTGATGTATGTATTCTAAATGCCGCCGTGGCCCTCCCCGGGTCGCGCAAGACGGCCTGCGGACAGGACGAAATGTTCCTGGTCAATTACCTGTCGAACGTGATCCTGACCCGCCTGCTGCTGGAAGGCTCGGTGGTCCGTCCGAAGGATTCCGGCGTTCCTTCCAGGATGATCTTCATTTCCAGCGATTCGCATCAGGGTGCCAGCCGGATCGATTACAACGAATTCGGGCGGTATTTCGATTACGGGATATCCAAGGGCATTTCCAACTACAGTTATTTCAAGCTCGTCCTGAACACCTATGCCACGGAACTCTCAAGGAGGGTCAACGATGGAGGGGTCAAACTGAGCGTTAACGCGATCTGCCCGGGACCGGTACACTCCAACATCGTAAAGGAAGCGCCCTGGCTGCTGAGGATGATCCTTAAAGGCATCTTCCGGGTGGTGTTCAAATCACCCGCCAGGGCAGCCCGCCCCGTGGTTTATATGGCGCTTTCGAAAGACTATGAAGGGACCACGAACGAGTACCTGCATATGTTCAACCCGAAAAAAATGGATCCCAAGGTTTATGAGCCGGAGGAAGGAAAGAAGCTGTGGGACCGGTCCACGGACCTTCTCCGCAGCATAGACCCTCAGCACCCCGCCTACCTGGATTAAACTGGAAAACCGCGCAGCACGGGCCTTCGATGAACTATTGCCGGTCGAAAACATATACCTCGGTCATGTCCCCGTAATCGGAAGAAGCCGAGTTTTCTATGCTGAGGTTTTCCCCTTCCATCCGGTACACTTCAACGATGGTCATCTCTCCCCCGTCCTGCATGGGGATTTTGGTGGTGATCGTCAGGACTTTTTTGCCATCGCTCCAGACTGCGGTGGATTTTTTCACCGTCTCCATCCATCCCGGATTTTCGCATTCCTTTCCGTCCAGCGTAAAGGTATCGGTGTAGGTAAAATCTTCACCCTGGAAGGTGGAGTGCCTTTCCACGGTAATGGTTTTTTTATCCTGTTCCACTATGATCATGTTGGGAGCCATGCTGAATTCCTCACCCAGCTTGCTTTTTTCCCTGTTGATCTTCCAGGTTCCTGAATAATCCGCAGCCCGCCCGAATACGGATGAGGAGACCAGGAGCAGGGCCAGGAGATAAAGTACTTTTTTCATGGTTGATTGTATTGGTTGGAAGCCGGTATCGAATTTATACAAATTTTCGGTAAGGTCAAACGATGTTTTTCAAGCACCGGCAGAGCGGGTTTGCGGATGTAACGGTAACTGAATTGAAAGTTTGGTTAACTTTACCGGGGTCAGAAACTCGTCCACAAAAACCGGAACATGAAACTAACACTATGAGACCATGGAAAAACCGGGGTACAAAATATTGATCGTTGACGACGAAGAGGACCTTTGCGAGATCCTGCAGTTCAACCTGGAGGGGGAAGGATTTCAGACCGAAGTGGCCTTCTCGGCCGAGCAGGCTTTGAAGAAAGATATCCGGAATTTCGACCTCATTCTCCTGGATGTAATGATGGGGGAAATGTCGGGATTCAAGCTTGCCAAAACCATTCGCAAGGAGATGGGTCTCAGCATACCGATCGTCTTCATAACTGCCAAAACGGCCGAGGACGATCTGGTTACGGGCTTCAGCCTTGGCGGTGACGACTACATCACCAAACCTTTTTCTTTGAAAGAGTTATTGGTACGGGTGAAAGCGGTTCTGAAACGAAGCGCGGGTAAACTGGAACCCGAAGAACCGGTCATCGTCGTCGATGAACTCGAATTCAACCATACCAAAAGAAAACTGAAGATAAAAAAGAAGGAGGTTGAACTGACCCGTAAGGAATTTGAAATTCTTGGGCTCCTCTTACAGCGGCAGGGGTACATATTATCCAGGGAGGACCTGCTCGACAGGATATGGGATGAACACACCATCGTTACCAAGAGAACCGTGGATGTCCATATGGCCCGGATAAGGAAGAAACTGGGCAAATACGGGAAGTACATCCGCAACAAGCCGGGGTACGGGTATACATTTGAAATGCCTGAAGATTAATAAGTAAGCAAAGATGAAACTGAGTTTCAGGCTAAAGCTTTTCCTGTGGTTATCACTTATTTTCACGGTATTCACATTGCTGATACTGCTTTTCCAGTACGACCGGGAAAAGAAGTACCGGGTAAGCCAGCTCGAAAGTACGCTGGATAACATATCCGAACTTGCCCGTAATTATATCGAAGGAAATTACCTGATGGAAACCGGGAACTTCCGAAAGCTGGACTCCCTGGTTGAAATCGTCCCGGTACCCAACATCCGGCTGACCATCATCGATCCCAGGGGAAAAGTCCTTTACGACAGCGAAGTCGCCGCATACGAACAAATGGAAAACCACCTGGACCGCCCTGAAGTGCGTGAATCCATAGCAAAGGGATCCGGGTCATACATCCGGCAGTCAGCAACCACCGGGCATACCTACTATTATTACGCCAAGGCAAATCCCTCGTATTTCGTGAGGACCGCTGCTCTTTACGATGTGAGGGTCGAAAATTTCCTGCACGTTGAGAAGTTCTTTATCTTCTACCTGGTCCTGCTCTTCCTGGTTACCTTCGTGGCGCTCCTGTTCATTACCCGCAGGATATCCCGAACCATCGCAGGTCTGAGGGATTTTACCCGCAGCCTGAGCAACGGACAGGACAATGGGGCATCCATTGAATTTTCCCGCGATGAACTGGGATCCATTGCCGGCCAGATTACTTATCTCTACCGGGAACTGGACGAAGCCCGGAATAAAATACTTGTTGAAAAGAACAAGCTTTACAGTCACCTGAATGCGGTGAACGAGGGGGTCGCATTCTTCTCTGCGGAAAGGGAAACACTGCTGGCCAACAACCACTTCATCCAGCACTTGAATCTGATTGCCAATAAATCGACCAACTCCTCGGAAGATATTTTCAACCTCCCTGAAATGGCTCCGATCAACGGTTTTATCAACCGGCAGTTGAATGTATCTTCGAAGATCGGCATCGACGATCTGCCGCAAGAGGAAATGGATCTGACAAAAGGAAATCGCTATTTTAATGTTAAATGCTTTTTCTTCCAGGATAAAACCTTTGAGATCGTGATCACGGATACCAGCAAACTGGAGAAGCGGAAACTGATGAAGCAGCAGATGACCTCCAACATTGCACATGAGTTGAAAACCCCGATTGCCACGGTGTTGGGCTACCTGGAGACTCTCCAGCACAAGGACATCGACCCGAAAATGCAGGATCATTTCATCGGTAAGGCCCATGCCCAGGCCAAAAGGCTTTCCGACCTGGTCGAGGATATTTCTACGCTCAACAGGATCGAGGAAGCCGGTGAAAAATTCACATTTGAATCCGTAAACATCATCAAGGTGGTGGAGGAGGTGCTGGAACATATGAATTTTAAACTCGAAGAACAAAAGATTAAAGTACACGTAGACCTTCCGAAGAAACTGTTTGTCAAGGGAAACCGTTCGCTTCTTGCTTCGGTCTTCCACAACCTGTTTGACAATGCGATCAAATACGGCGGTGAAGGAATCCAGATTTATATGTCCAAATACCTGGAGGATAAGAAATATTATTATTTCTCCTTTGCCAATACCGGCAGCGATATAGAGGAAAAACACCTGGCCAGGATCTTTGAGCGCTTCTACCGGATCGATGACGGAAGGTCAAGGAAAACAGGAGGGACCGGCCTGGGACTGGCCATCGTTAAAAACGCCATCCAACTGCACGGCGGAGAAATCTCTGCGACGAAATATAAAGATCAGGGCGTGGAATTCCTGTTCACCCTTTGTAAATAGAACGGCAATACTGCCTTCTGCTGAGTGATAAATATTATTACGGTCAGGAAGCCAATTCAGACGTGCAGGTCATCGAACACGAGTGTTCCTTGTATACGATCCTGCACGACCGCATTTCCTTCAATTCGGATTCGCTTTTCCCTTAATACTCGTGAATGAAATTAATCAATAACTTTGATCTCATGATGCCCCAAACAAGGTCCTTACCCGTAAAATCAAAACTGCTTTTCCTTGCCCTGCTGGTAATCATGTTTTTCGTATACAGGTACCCTTACTCCATACGGAAAGGACCGTACTCAATACATATGTGGAGGCAGTCAGACTGCCTTTCCATTGCAAAAAACTATCTTGAAGAAGGATTTCACTTCTTCCAGCCGACCATTCACTGGATTTCCCTGGATCACAAGGATCAGGCAGTAAGTGAACTGCCTCTTTTAAATTACATCGTTGCATTGCTCTGGGGATTATTCGGCCAGCATGAATTTATTTACAGGCTGTTGAGCCTGCTGATCGTATACCTTGGACTGTACTACCTGTTCAGGTTCACGTTCGAGGTGACATCCGACCGGTTCTGGGCTTTCTTCGTACCCCTGTTACTGTTCACCTCTCCCATCCTGGTGTTTTACGGCAACAATTTCCTGTCGAATGCACCGTCGTTCGGGCTGGCCCTGACCGCCCTTTATTTTTACTGGAGGTTTGTCCGCACGAACAAAGTAAAGCACCTGTATATCAGTCTTTTCATTTATCTACTTGCGGGACTGTTAAAGGTTACCGCACTTTTATCGTTTGCGGCCATCCTGGTCATCCACTCGGCATCCCGGTTTGAATATTTCAGGAATGCCTTCAGGATTCAACGGATCGGAAGGCCGATCCACCTACTGCCGATGATCGGAGTTCCGGCTATTATCATCATCTGGTCGTGGTGGGCTAAGCAATACAACAGTCAAACCGGGTATTTCGTAGTGGGAATGAAGCCGGTATGGGATCTGGCAAACCTATACGACGGTCTTTATTATGGCACACGGCTGTATACTGCACTGCTGCCTGCCTATTTCAACCAGCCTGCCCTGTTCATCATTCTTGCTTTATTTGCCTGGCTCCTTGTGAAATTTCGCCGGACCGACAGGCTGCTCGTGAGCCTTACGGGATTGATCCTGATCGGAATGCTCTGTTACGTGGTGCTTTTTATGGAAGCATTCGGGGTACACGATTATTACCTAATCAATCTGCTGATCTTCATTCCGTTGGTGGTCATTGCCTTTCTTCATTATCTGAGGGAAAACAAAATCCGGCTGTTCTACAGCAGGGCATTCAGAGGCCTGGCTGTAGTGGCCCTGGTTGCCCTTGTTTATTATGCGATGGTAATTCAGAGAATGAGATATGATCTGCGGGATACCTTTGTCAAGCACACCATCATCGTGGATGAGCAGGAAAAGGCATACTGGAGGTATATCCAGGGAGAATACGAACGGAGGTACAGACCCTTGGAATCGATTACTCCCTATCTGCGGGAACTCGGGATTCAGAGAACGGACCTGGTTCTCTGCCTGTCGGATCCAACGCCCAACGAATCCCTTTACATGATGGACCAGAAGGGCAGGACGGGTTTTGGTTTCTTTGACCGGGACGGAACAAACCACATGGACCAGTTCATGAGATCGGGCATGCAGTACTTAATCATTACCGATCCCGGATTGCTCAATTCAGACTACATCCAACCCTATCTGGAAGACAAAATCGGTGAGTATAAAAACGTCCTGATATTCAGGTTGAAAAGTCCGGCCGGTGACCTTTGACCGGGAGAATTTTATTTTTCCACGCCAATGCTTATTTGTGTGAACGAATGGGGCGGGAAAGAAATGGTCAGGCTGTTCTTTTCTATTTTCATCTCTTTTACTAGGGGAGTATATTGATCCTGCCTGTCGAATGTGAAGGGATCCCGGAGCAAATCACCGGTAATGGTGGTCGCCAGGGCTTTCCCTGCAAATTCACCTGAGTTGGCAAGTATATCTGCGGTAATCGTCTGGTCCCTATGCCTGTTGACCACGTTTAGGTAAACAGTTCCGGTTTCTTTCGAATAAACGGTTGTGACATCGAGATACGGGATGCCCTCGTATTTTTCCGTGTTGAACGTATCGCATTCGACATAGGTATCGACGGAGCTGCCGTGACAGTTGTTCGAGAATAGTTTGAACGTATAAAATAGCGGCGTTTTAAAGGTCCCTTTTTCCCGGTCCCTCCCCAGCAGGGAAGTCATTAATGTGTAATTCGCCATCTTGACAATGTCGGCATGGCGGACAAAAGAATTCAGATACATGGCAACGGCCAGTGTGGACTGCAGGCTCTGGCCGAACGGCGCATACTCGTCCACCGAAATGTACAGGGGTTTCATCTCTGGGTACATGGTCCTGGCTACCTTAATCTGTGAATGGACAGTGTTGATTTTTTCTTCAACATCGAAGGAACTTTGCCCGACATAATCGTAATAATGATCAGCCCTGTCCCAGTATCGGTGAATGGAGATATAGTCGGCAAAATCCCTGAGTTCGGTGATCACTTTCCAGTTCCAGTCAATCCATTTGCCGGTGGGTTCGTAGTAGGACGATCCGCAGGAAATGAACCTGATCTGGTTGTCGGTAGCCCTCATGGCTTTGGCAGCTTCGATGGCGATTTTGCAATAATCCCCGGCATTTTTGTATCCCATGATCCAGGGCGATCCGTCCACTTCGTTTCCCAGGCACCAGTATTTTACATTGAATGGTTCCCTGTGTCCGTATTGGGCACGTAAATCCGAATAATAGGTGCCCTTGTCCAGGTTGCAGTATTCCACCCAGTAGCGTGCATCATCGATGGTTCCTAAGCCGAGGTTTATGCAAATAACATTCTCGCTGCCCATCGACCGGTTCAGCTGCACCCATTCGTCCGTTCCAACGTGGTTGTTGTCAATGCCTCCCCATGCCAGGTCCTTGCGCACGGGGCGCTGCTCTTTCGGGCCGATTCCGTCCTGCCAATTGTAACCGGCGGTGTAATTCCCGCCCGGCCAGCGCATGTTGGTAATTTTAAGTTCCCTCATGGCTTCGATATAGTCTTTCCTGAATCCGTTTTCGTCCGCAAGGGGCGAAGATGGATCGTACAAACTCCCGTACATTGTATTGAACTGGATCGTATCGGGCAAGCCCATCCGTCTTCCGCTGAAACTGATGGGCTCCATAAATACGCCGTAGATCTTGGGATTCACCTCACCGATGGTCCGGTCTATATCAATCTTGATCTTCGCCGTTTGTGCGTGCACGTGGAGAGGGAACGCACACAATAATGCAAGGAAAAAATTTTTCATAGCAGTTTATTTTAAGGTTGGTTTATCGGATTCACCCTGAACCAGTCGAAATCGACATATCCGCCCGTCCCTTTTGTTGCATAATTGAAGAGGCAAAACTTGTTCCCGGTAAATATTCTAAGACTGAATCTCATGGACAATTCGTTGCCCAGGGTGTTAAATTCCTTATTGTCAAAACTGTATCCGAAGGTTGCCTTCTTTGTGCTGTTCGATGCGGTAGCGCGAAGGTATAGGGTATTCCCTTTCATCGGCACCGAGTCGATGGGTTCGCCATTGTTCACCATGACCAGGTAATGCGATCCGTTTTCCCGTTTCACCGCAATACAGGCATAGGGATCCTGGAATACCGCCAGGCCGGCTACATCCCCATCCTTCATATGACCCACTTCCATCTTTGTAACAACAACTGTGGGAACAGACTGATCGTAATTGGCAAAAGGCCTCTGGGTAAGCGTATTACGGGCCTCACGAAGGTTTGTTACCACCTTCCCGGTTGTCAGCCTGAGGTAACCCGGCCTCTGTTCAAGCGACCAGTTGGACGGGTCGGGGTTGTGGTTCCATCCCCACTGCATCCCCAGTGTCGTTTCATTAAATTCATCGGAGACGGGCAGATCCTTGACCGGATATTCTTTTCCTACATCCGGTTTCCTGTATGTGACAACCGCCTTCCCGTCCACGCCAACCATGGGCCAGCCGCCGACCCAGGTTACCGGCTGCAGGGAGGGAAAACGCCCGAAGGGCCCGCTGTCCACGAAGAGCATGGTCCACCATTCACCGGTCTGCGTCTCAATCAGTGCCCCCTGGTGTATCCCGAAGTTCACTCCCGGTGTGGTATCCCGGATCACTACCTTCTGTTCATAAGGCCCGTAAATGTTTGCCGAGCGCAGGGCAACCTGAATCCCATCCCGGCCTCCGTAGGTCCCGTACAGATAGTAATACCCGTCGATCCTGTACACATGCATGCCCTCCAGTCCCCCGCGAATGTCGCCCGCGAAGACCAGGCTGTCCCCGCCTTTGGGTGAAAAGTCCGGGTTCAGTTCGGTGATGGATATCTTCCCGTATCCGTGGGCTACATAAATCCTCCCGTCTTCATCGAAGAACAGGCCCGGATCGTAGAATCCTTTGGGCAATTTTCGAATCTCCCAGGGGCCTTCCGGATCCACGGCCGAGCAGAGAAATCCGCCTTCATCGAGCGTAATAAAGAGCAAATAGAACTTCCCGTTGTTGTATTTAATGCTTGTGGCCCACTGGCCATGTGAATAACGGTGGCAGGTATCAAGGTCGTAGCAGGGGCTGAAACCGAAACGGGGAACGGCATTGCTGCAATACTCCCAGTTGACAAGGTCATGTGATTTTAGAACCGTAACGCCGGGAAAGACGAACATAGTGGTGGTGACCATGTAATAGGTATCGCCCACCAGTATTACATCCGGATCCGGAAAATCAGCGGCTATGACCGGATTGGTATATGTGCCGTCCCCGTTGTCGCTGTGGGATTTTTGTGCGTTTATATTTAAGGCGGGCAGAAACGAAAGCAAATACAGATAGAAACCTGCTCTTATGATATTTTTCATATCGGATCGTTTTGCACTAAGTTAAGTTTTTTCCCTTAGTCCCATCTGCTGGCTTCCCCCAAATAAAGAAATCCCCTGAATATCAGGGGGTTATTGAGGTCGGTAGCGAAACTTTATAGAAAAAAGAAGCATACTATAATATGTATTTGTTCTCAATGCACGTGAAAAATCAGATGAAACAGATTTGAGGGTGGTTTTTAACTTAATAACTATAACTCCTGTATGTTTCATCTGTTAATTCACCATACCAGTTTGCAGGACCTTTAGAAAGTTGGGCTAATTTGACGTATCTTTAACTTAAGAAGAACAAGTCAAAGTAACCATCCACCACGAGAATTCAATGAGTATCCGGATATTTGCTTTCTCGGTACTTGTGTCTGCATTGATCCCCTTAGCCGTCGCCTCGTTCGGCCAGGTGGAACTGACGGTCTCCAATCTCCCCATCGTGGTTATCGAGACAGGGGGACAGGAAATCGTCGATGAACCGCGGATTGTGGCTGATATGGGAATCATCTGTAATGGTGAAGGGCAAACCAACAACATCACAGACCCCTACAACAATTATTCCGGGAAGATCAGCATCGAATACCGGGGATCCACCTCGCTGGACTTTCCGAAGAAATCATACGGCCTGGAGACCCAGTACCCCAACGGCGCCAACCGGAATGTCTCCCTCATGGGAATGCCTGCGGAGAACGACTGGGTCCTCTATGCCCCGTACATGGATAAGAGCCTGATTCGGAATATTCTGTCGTACAGACTCTCCAGGGAGCTGGGGCACTATGCCCCCCGGACCCGGCTTTGTGAACTGGTGGTGAACGGAGACTACCGGGGAATCTACGTACTGACAGAGAAGATCAAGAGAGATATAAATCGCGTCAATATCGCCACGCTGAATCCCGACGAAATCTCCGGGGATGATCTCACCGGCGGTTACATCATTAAAATTGACAAGATAGGGAAATCAGCACCCGTCTGGACAACGAAAAAAGGGGGCATCTACTTCCAGTACCACTACCCTGAGTGGAATGAGATCGTACCGCCGCAAGAATCCTACATCAGTAATTTTCTGGATACATTCGAAGAATTGCTGCTTTCGAACGAGTATGCAGATACTCTCACGGGGTACAGGAATCTCCTGGACGAACGTTCGGCCATCGACATGTTCATCGTCAATGAAATTACACGGAATGTGGATGCCTATATGCTGAGCTATTTCATGTACAAGGAAAAAGACAGCGATGGCGGAAAACTGTACATGGGACCCGTCTGGGATTTCAACCTGGCTTTAGGCAATGCCGATTACCGGAAAGCCTACAGGATTGACGGCTTCCAGGTCAGAGTCAACACCCCAATCTGGTGGTGGGATAGGCTGCTTAAGGATGAATCGTTCCTGGAAGGTATCAGGGACCGGTGGTACGATGTACGCACGAAGTCCCTCAGCGACCAAAAGATCTTTGCCATCGTAGATTCACTGGCTGCACTCCTGGATGAGGCCCAGGAAAGAAATTTCATGCGGTGGGATATACTGGGTAAATGGATCTGGCCCAATTATTACGTGGGAAAAGATTATATGGAGGAGATCAACTACCTGAAATTGTGGATCTCGTACAGGCTCCAGTGGCTGGACAACACCCTGTACCGTTGGAACCATGCAGGGAGCATCTCACTGGCATCAATTCCCCATGTCTTTCCCAATCCGTTCAATGACCATGTGAGAATTGAATTTACACTGCGGATGCCCGGAACCGTCTCCCTGGTCCTGTATGATCTGAAAGGAATACAGGTGGAAAGGATCATTGACAGAGAATTCTATTCGGCTGGAGCCCAGGCCATTAACTGGGATGCATCGGCACTTCCCTCATCCATATACATGCTGGCTATACAGGTGGATGGAGTGACCGTGTCGATGGAAAAACTGGTGAGGTTGCAGTAACTCCCCTGCTACAGTGAATAGGTGTAGTTCACGCGGATCAGGTAGATCATGGCCGGCTGATCGACACCTAAGTCCCGGTTGAAACCCCATCCCAGCTTGATCTCACCGATTTTGCCAGGCTCTATGCGAACACCCATGACAAACCTCCAGTAATCATCCAGAGAGGAGAGGTAGGGCGTGAACACCTGCAAAATCTCTCCGCTGACATAGGGCTGAACACGATCCAACCGGGTAATCCGGATCCCGAGACGGTTCCTGAATATTTTTTCATACGGTGGGTTCTTTTCAAACAGTTTCTCCGCCTCGACCTCCCGCTGATATTTCAGCCGGTAATCAAAGGTTATGTATTCCAGCCTTCCCCTGAACTGCAGACTGAAGTGATTCCGCGCCAGACCATCGTAGCTCCCATCATCATTCCGGTCACTGGTATACCTGAAACCCGCATTCAGATAAAAATTCTTATTGATCCGGTACCGGAGCTCTGCTTCGGTCAGAATGTTGTTGATCTCGGAGATGTCCTCTTTAAACCGGATCTCTTCTTCCAGGCTCAACATCCAGTCTTTTCCGAAGTCCTTTTCTATTTTGGCGCCCGTCCACAGGCGCAGGTCCCTGAGTACCTTGCTATCCTGGGTGGACCCCGGCCGGGCAAAGCCCAAGAAGAGGATCACGAGAATATAGCCGGTTCGTCTCATTCCACTACCGTAAGTTGGGGGTACATAGGGTGGTACCTGGAGACCAGGACCTGGTCAAATTCCATTTTGAATGTATCTGCCGCCCAGAATTTCCGGACCATGTTCCAAACATCGTATACGTTATTCTCCAGGCTGGAGGAACGGGAAACTTTGATGGACCCATTTACGGACCAGGGATAATTGTCCCCGTAACGAATTCCGATGCCATTTCTAAAAAACATGCAAGAATCGACAAGTACCTGGTTCATTTCGCTGCTGAAGCCCAGTTCGAGTCCCTGCCCGCAGTCCTGAAACAAACAGTTAAAGAAACGATGGATTTTCGGTTCGCCTGCGCCGCCCGACAGAGCCGCACCTTCATGGAAAATCGATTCAAACCTGCAATTCCTGACCGTCACATCTCCCGGGTAGGTGTCTGACCCGCTATCCAGGCCGTCGTCTTTTGCATACATGAAGATGGAATGGGTGATCTCGGCCACGCATTTCACCAGGTACAGGCCGTCATTATCCTGGTCCCTGTACACATCCGAATCGTCCGGGAAATCAGTGAACACGCAACGATGGATGTTCACCTGGGAGTCGTTCTGCTGGCCCCCTGTCTTTACCCGCTGCACCAGGCAGTAATCCATATCCAGATCGGCAGATTCGGTGTATATGGCCTGCCCGATATGGTCTATCATATAACAGTGGTCGAGGGAAATGCTCCCCTGATTGCTGTAAAACAAGGCCTGGCGTTGGGCATGCCCCCAATCGTATCCGCTTCCCGTATGATAACCGCTTCGGGCCAGAATTGCATGTGAGACCTCGATCCTGCTTCCGGGTGCTGTGGAAAGAAATCCACCCCAGTAGGATTCTTCATCGCTGCATGTGATGACCACCGGGTTAGTGCCGGAACCCGTGATGCTCACGATCCCCTCGTTGTAAATATTAACAGCCGGATCAACCGTAACAAAAGCCCCTGAGTCGATCCGGAGGGTCATGCCCGCCGGAATATAAAGATCCTCCCGGATGCTTGCGTAAGTTCCCGGTTCAACTTGCAGGTCATCCTCGAGGGTGCCTCCCAGAACCCGGGCTGTACTGTCGAAAACCGAAAAAGAAACGGGCAGGGACTCTTGGCCCAGCTGTATGGTCCCATTCAAGGGATCCCCTTCGACCAGCCAGGTCGATCCCACTCCCCGCTTTACCAGGAAAGTTGAATTTCCGGTCCGGGCCGTGAAGTTTTCCAGCGACCGGGTCAGCTCGCCCTCCACCAGGACCACCACGGGAAATGCTTGTCCGCCGGGAACAATTCCGGGATGGATCAATCGAGCCTCCTGGGTGCCCAGTGTCTGCAGCTCGACCCCGCGGGGCGTCCATGGAGGCAGTCCCCATTCTGCTTCCCCCCTTACCGGATCGAGTACAACAAAACGGATGATCTCCGGGGAAAGATCATGAGAATCCCCATAGAATATCTCCAGGCGGTAATAGCCCGGAGAGGACAGATCCAGGGATACCGGCTTCTCGGTCTCTGTATCGTTCAATATGACGCGATGAACCCTTTCCTCCCCGTACAACCTGGCATCTACAATCATCCCCTCGGTATAGTTCTCCATGTCAACCAGTTCATCCAGGGCGATGGTGGCATCGGGATCCCGATCCGGAAGAGGTTCGGGTTCGGGTTCCGGTTCCTTACAGGCCCCAGCGCTCAAAACAAGCAGTATCATGATGAACAATTTCTGCCATTGCTTCCTGTCCGGCAGCAGCATCCGCGGGGGCCTTTTCCTTGCTTGCTTCATGGCTGATCCTGTGTATTTAACTGGTTATTCATCGCCTCGAGGCGAGTGAGAACAAAACTGAGCCTCTCCTGCATATTTTGCTGCCAGAGTTCCCGGCTGGTGGGCCGGCGGTCGTACTCTGACTGCAGTATGATGGGTTCCTGTTCATAAAACGGATCCAGTTCCTTCTCAATCTGCCCGAAAAGGGTTTCAATATCGGAAGCTAACAATTCCTGTAGCATGCCGGCAAGTGCCAGCGTATATTGCTTATACAGGAACGGATCGGTGGTTATGACGTAATCCAGGTCATCCTCGATGGAAAAGACCAGTCGATCCCCTGTTACGTCAAGAACGTCCTGAAGGGAGGAATAAGTCCTGGAGCCGAATACATGTCCCACAGCCCAGTCACGTCCCACCTCATGGGGATAGGTCTGGAAGATATCATCATAGTCCCATGGAATGACCTGATATTGAATATTCCCGTTCACAATCTGTGTATACATGAAAGGCTCATCGGTATAATCCCCGTTCTGCAGCAGGTAGTCAACGGCCATCTTCCTGAAGTACTGATCCAGGTTGATCCGGCTGTTCAGGTATGTGTACAGGGTTTCCCCTTCATAGAGCGGCATGGCATCATAGATTTCCGTAAATCGCCTTTCATACTCCTCCTGAGAGATTCCCGTGGTGTTCGGGTAGTACTCCGGATCCCTCATAACATGGTGGTAATCCCTGCGGAAGATATATTCGGAACCCAACTCCCGGATCCGTTCCTCCGGATCATCGACCAGCAGGTATATCCCCTGGGTGTCCCCATTGATGCGAAGCTCCACATACTTGAAAAACAGGGGCATGACACCGGCTTGCTGTAAGATGCCGTATGCCAACCGGTTGTTGATGTAGGTGTAATCCATGCACAGGGAGATCAGCTTGAAGCCGGACAGACGCTTCATCTCACTTCCAGGGGTGAACTGCAAGTAAATGGGATATTCCAGATTAACACTGAAACTTTTCCGTCTGTAGTCCAGCGAGGTGCGGCCCCGCACCCTGAGCCTCTTCATATATACACGCTGGGAATTCAGTTTCAGTTCCAGCAAAGGATCTGTAATGAGATAGCCGGTATCATGCTGGACGAACAAGGAATCAAGGCTCTCCTGGGAGATGGTCATGTCAAATACATCCCACCCTGCTTCCGGGAGCTCATATTCTTCGTAGCAGGAGCTCAGTAAGAAGGAGATGGCCAGGATCAGGTATAGCTTATTCATAGCATACGATTCCTACAAAGTAACTAAAAAGTCCCGTGAGAAAAGAAAAGAATAATAGTACTTTCCCCGTTACCAACGATTTCGCCTCGAGACAAAGATTCTTCCCTGTCAGCTGTAGACTTCCCTTTTTGCAGCCTTGAGGGTATCCAGCAGAAGGGATCCCCGGGTCAAGTTAATTATGAACCCGAACATGCAGGAGACATGATGAATTAAGCATAAACCTTCCAGGATACGAGTGCCTTTGGAATCAAGTGTTTGCTGTGAAGCCAGGCATAAATAAAAGGAACGTCAAACAGGTGCTTTGCGTGGTATGCAGAAACGAAACTCTGGTTTATTCTCCTTACTGAATCATCCTGTTAAGCTCACGCCGGTATTGTGATGCACTCCTGCCGGTAAACTCTTTAAACAGTTTATTGAAATGGGAAAAATTGTTGAATCCGCATTCATAGCAGATTTCGGTAATTCCGCTTGAAGTTTCTGTAAGTAGCCGCCTTGCCTGGACGATACGGTATTCGTTAACAAAACGGGTAAAAGTCTTCCCGGTTGAACGCTTAAAATAACGACAGAATGAGGGAACGGTCATACTGGCAATACCTGCGATCTCTTCAAGCGGTATCTGTCGTTCGAAATTCTGATTAATATATTTATAGATCATATCTATCCTGTTACTGTCCTGGAGGGTGGTTTCAAAGGCAAAACCTTCCACATTGAGGAGGGTATACTCTTTTGATACGGCAAGGTCCATTAAGATTTCCAGGAATCTAAGGATCCGGTCGAATCCTGAATAGTTTACGATATTTTTAATTTTTGGCCCGATTGTCTTTTTTATTTCAGGTTTGAACAAGACACCTGACTTCGCCTTTTCAAAAAGTACGCCTATGGATTTTGTTTCTGGCAGATAAAAAAAACTCTCCCCAAGAAAATCCGGTTTAAACTGGATAATGGTTTCTGATCCTCTGGTAGTAAGACGGTCACTAAAGCCATGGTGCGGAAGGTTGGCCCCGATAAGAAGCAATTGACTGTTATGGAAATAGGACAGGTGATTACCAATATGTCTTTTCCCCTGTCCTTTATCTACATACACCAGTTCAAGTTCAGGGTGGAAATGCCAGAAAGGAAGGTTCGCACGCTGCCCTGAATGCTGATGGATAAAGAAAGAGCTATCCGGTCCGGTGTTAATTTTTTCTAAGGTTGGCCTTTTGCGTACTATGGATTCGTTCATGGGGTAATGTTAATATTGTTACTGAGAAACAAAATAAACATTATTAACCTCAAACTGTTCTATTTTTACCCTTAAATAAATGTTAAAAACAATATACGGTTAATTTTGCATAGAATTTAGTTAAATTTGTTGCATTATAAGATCTTTAATTCTTTTATTTTCGCATCGTGTATTAAAACGCTAGATGGTAGAACTTAAAATTAGTAGAAATGAAAAAAATGATATTAACAACCCTGGTATTGGGAGCACTGATTTCCAGCAGCCTGACTGATGCCTACGGAAATACAAACCTCCCGTCAGAGAAACCTTCTAAAATCACAAAGGTAACTTTTGACGAAGTTAACCTTGGTGACAGACTGTACATCAAGGACAGCTATGGCCAGACTCTCTATTCAGAAAAGATTAAGACAGATGGTAGCTATACAAAAAGATTCGATCTGTCGAAACTATCTGAGGACGAGTACTATTTCGAGCTTGACAAAGCTGATGCACTCACGATTTTACCTTTTAACGTTGGAAGGGAAATTATATCGCTGAAAAAGGAGTCGAAAACTGACATTGCAAAACCACAATTGGAAATGCAGAAGCATAAGGTAAAACTTACGCGAGATGTTGAAGGTGCCCAATCCCTCACTATCAAAGTCTATTATGAGGGCCGGGATCTTGCATACAGTGAAGATATCGATAAAGTTGGCAAGCTGGTACGAGAATATGATTTTTCAACCAGCCTACCCGGTGAGTATCTATTTTATATCAATTACGAAGACCGGGTTTTCACTAAGTATGTATATGTGCTGTAATCCCTCTGATTTCAATATATAGATAGTAGATATTAGAATCGGTCTTATTAAGGATGAGGCTGTCTTAAAAGGGACAGCCTCTTTTCTTTTCTAATAGATGCATTTCGCAGGTGTGTTTATTGAATGGGGGGACATATGCGGGAAAAATCAGGAAAACAAAAACCGCTTAAATCCCGAATATAAAGCAGTTGTATTTTCATTTAGAGGTCGGTAGCGGAGTCGAACCGCTGTACCTGGTTTTGCAGACCAGTGCCTAGCCACTCGGCCAACCGACCTTATCCGGTTGCGAATGCAAATTTAATAAAAAACATCAGTCTGAGGTATATTCCTTGAGGCATTCCGGGCAGAGACAATCGCTGTATTCCTGGGTGATCCTGAGGAAATCCTTCTGCAGGATCGGGTAGCTTTCGCACCAGCAGTCCCCGTCCCCCAGGCACTTGAACTTCGCGCCGCACCGGGGACAGGTTTTATCCTGAGCTGCAATTTTCATGTTATCTGCATTCAATTTATTTCCTGCTTTGACGATTTTGCCCTTCACCGGCATGGTCTACCGGGTAAGGGTGACGCTGACCTTTTCTATGCGGCCTCCGCCCATGGGCGGGTTCATCTTGGATACCTTGACGGTGACCTTCCGGATCCCTTTAAAATTTTCATAGATAACATCCAGGATCCGCTTGGCGATGTTTTCCAGGAGCTTGGACTTTTTTTCCATCTCTTCCTTGACAAGACGGTAGGCCTTCTGGTAATTGACGGCATCCTTCAGGTTGTCCGAGGCGGCCGCGGTGGACATATCGGATTCGATGTGCAGATCGACCAGGAATTTGTTTCCCACGATCTGCTCTTCCCGGTAATGCCCGTGGAAGGCGTAAAACTCCATGTTCTCGATCTGTATGAGTCCCATATCCGGTATCGGTTTGCCCGTGTATTCCGTCCGTGGATCCGTACCCCTGTCCATCCAGGAGGATTGTAAAGTTCACAAAAATCGGGAAATATTAAAAAGCATTCGCCCGGTGAAGGCGAAAAACCTATTTTTCATAATTTAGTAGCTCTCCAAACAATACCAATGCATGCCGGCTGAAAAGAATTTCATAGAAGCTTTTATCGAAGAGGACCTCGCCGCGGGTAAGAACAGCGGGCGCGTGCATACGCGTTTCCCGCCGGAGCCGAACGGCTACCTGCACATTGGGCACGCCAAGTCCATCTGCCTGAATTTCGGGACCGCACAGAAGTACGGCGGCAAATGCAACCTGCGCTTCGACGACACCAACCCGGTCAGGGAGGATATCGAATACGTCGAGTCCATCATGCAGGACGTCAGGTGGCTGGGCTTCGACTGGGAAGACCGCCTTTACTACGCTTCCGATTATTTCCATCAGCTCTACGAATTCGCCCTCGACCTGATCCGCAGGGGAAAAGCCTACGTCGACGACCAGAGCGTGGATGCCATCGGCGAGCAGAGGGGAACCCCCACCAGGCCCGGGAAGGAAAGTCCCTGCCGCAACCGGTCGGTCGAGGAGAACCTGGAACTGTTCGATAAAATGAAAAACGGCCGGTTCGCCGAAGGCAGCCATGTGCTGAGGGCAAGGATCGACATGGCCTCCCCCAACATGCACCTGCGCGACCCCGTGCTCTACCGGATCAAGCATTCCGAGCACCACCGCACCGGCAGCGAGTGGTGCATTTACCCGATGTACGATTTTGCCCACGGGCAGAGCGATTATTTCGAGGGCATCACCCATTCGATCTGCACCCTTGAATTCGAGAACCACCGCCCCCTTTACGACTGGCTGGTCAACGAGCTGGCGGACGGGGATTACCGGCCACGGCAGATCGAGTTCGCCCGGCTGAACCTCAGCTACACGGTCATGAGCAAACGCAAGCTACTGCAGCTGGTCCGGGAAAAGCTGGTCAGCGGATGGGATGATCCGAGGATGCCTACCATTTCGGGACTCCGACGCCGCGGCTACACATCCGAATCCATCCGGAACTTTGCCGAAACCATCGGGGTGACCAAGGTGGACGGGATCGTGGACGTGGGACTCCTGGAATTCAGCCTGAGGGAAGATCTTAACAAGAAAGCGCCCCGGGTTATGGGAGTCCTGGACCCGCTGAAGGTCGTCATCAACACTTACCCGGAAGACCGGGAGGAATGGATGGAAACGGTGAACAATCCAGAGGACGAAAGCATGGGAATCCGTAAAATCCCCTTCAGCAGGGAGGTCTATATCGAGCGGGACGACTTCATGGAAGACCCGCCCGGGAAATTCTTCCGGCTTGCACCCGGGAGGGAGGTGCGGCTTAAAAGCGCCTACATCGTCAAATGCGAGAAGGTCATCAAGGACGCTGCAGGCCGTATCACGGAACTGCATTGCACCCACGACCCGGAAACCCGGAGCGGCGGACCCCGGAGCGACCGCAAGGTCAAGGGCACCCTGCACTGGGTGTCGGCCCGGCACGCCCTGGAGGCGGAGATCAGGCTCTACGACCGCCTGTTCCGTACAGAAGTTCCCGACGAGGCACCCGAGGGAGAGGATTTCCGGGCGAACCTGAACCCGGACTCCCTTGAAATCCGGTCCGGATACGTCGAGCCCGGGCTGGGGAACGCCATGCCCGGGGATAAGTTCCAGTTTCAGCGCCTGGGATATTTCTGCGTGGACCCGGACAGCCGGCCCGGAAAACTTGTATTCAACCGCACGACCACCCTGCGGGATAGCTGGTCCAGGCAGGCCGGCAGGTGATTGACGCCGCGTCACGGATCCGTCCCATTAAAAAAGTCCCCGCGAATACACAAGGGTAAACGCGGGGACCGGGGATTGAGTATGGATGGCTTTTATTTAATCCTGCGGGTCAATAGGTATTCAGCGACAGGCTGTAAAATCCCTTTGCATTCTCGGCCTTGACCACGTAGGTCCATTCGCCGAAGTACTTGGTGTCGTCTTCCTGGATGTTGATGGATTGCTGCCACTCGATGTTGGCGGTGTCGTCTATGGACAGCTTCTGGAGTACTTTATTACCGGGCATGTAAACCTCCAGGCCGATCTTGCCGGACTTGACAAATCCCGAAATGCTGATCCGGATCTTTTTGACGCCTTCCGCAACCGTGAACGTTCCCGTTTTACTGCTCGACTCACCGTCGTAATCTTTCGAAATAGTGAGTTTCGAACTCCGCTCAGGGGAACCGGTACTGGTAAATACATAGGTGCCTACATGTTCCCTGGCTGCACGTTCGACCTCCGCCCGTACACGCTCGCGTTCGAGTTCCCTTACTTCCGGTTTGACCACTACACCTGTTTCCTGTGCAAGCAGGGGGGTGTTCAGGACGAGGAATACTCCGAATAAGGCGGCCAGTGATGCAATGATTTTCTTTTTCATGATCCTTTGGTATTTGATGGTTGATTTGTTCTGTCGGTATCAAAAGTACGGCAAGAATTAATCCCTGCGGGTTAACGGAAGGTTAACGGAAGGTTAACGTTTAAAATCTTTCTCGCAAAAAAGAAAATAGATTCGGATATTTGATCATCGGAAAGCCGGCAATGAAACCCAGATTTTCCATATTACTCAGCACCCTTGCCCTGGTGGTACTGGTGATCGTCCAGGTCTACAACATCTCGGTCACCTTCGAGACCAAGCGGGAGCAGTTCGACACGCGGTACGGAGCACTGGTACGGCAGGCCCTGTACGAGTACGAAGCCACCCAGCCCGGATACACCGCCGATTCCGTTTTTTACCTTTTCGACCGGTACGCGGAGGATTTTCTGTTCCGATACGGCGATGCCCTAACGGGGGAAGAAGTGGATTCTCTGAACGACCAGGTCCTGGCGGCATTTTCGAGGATCCTCAGCAGGCACCGGAAGCCCGACGAATTCCTGAGGGAATACCTGGAACAGGCCGGGGCCGACCCGGATTTCCGTTCCGGGTATTACATTTCCGAACTGTCACTGCTTGACTGGGACCGGGTGATTCCCGTTTTCAGGGACACCACGGGGGAATTGTCCGCTGAGCTCCACCAGGCCCTGCATGCCGATTCCTATGCCGTCGAAGGGAATTATTTCCGGATCCGGTACGATTACCTGGTCGACTTCACCCACAAGACCCTGATCATTTACCGCGACATGATCATCACCCTGGTCCTGGCCGTGGTCACCATCCTGATCGTCCTTCTGGTCTTCACACTGACCGTACGGAATATGATGATCCAGAAGCGGATTTCGGACCTGAAGACGGATTTCATCAACAACATGACCCACGAGCTGAAAACACCTCTTTCCACCATTGCCGTTGCATCCACCACCCTGAGTGACGAGAGCATTCAGAAGGATCAGTCCCGCATCAAGCAGATCTCCGGGATGATCCATAAGCAGAACAAACACCTGACCCAGCTGATCGACCGGATCCTGGAGATAAGCATCTGGGAAAAAGACCAGGTCAGGCTTAAGAAGAGCCAGGTGCACATATACGAATTCATGGAGGAAAAGATCAAGCTCTTCAAGCTGGAGAACACCGGAAAAGACATCACCATCCACACCAGCTATGACCTGGAAAAGGATTTCGTCCGGCTGGATGAGATCCACATGACCACGGTACTGAACAACCTGCTGGGTAACGCGGTCAAATACTGCGACACGAAACCGGAGATCCACATAGACGTAAGCCTGAACACTTCCCTGGTCATACGGATCCGCGACAACGGTATCGGCATGAAGAAGGAGGACCAGAAGCATGTTTTCGACAAGTTCTACCGGGCGGGGAAGGGGGACTTCAAGACGGTTAAGGGACTGGGACTGGGACTGTACTACGTCAAACAGATCGTAACGGCCCACGGCGGTGAGATTGAAATGAACAGCGTCCCGGGAAAAGGAAGTACATTCAAAATCAACATACCTCTGAACAATGAACATCCTTCTGGCTGAAGACGACACCGACCTGCGAAGCATCCTGTCGCAGTACCTGGAAATAAACGGGTTCACCATCCTGCAGGCCGGGAACGGGAAGGAGGCTCTCGAACTGTTCCACGCAGAACACGTGGATTTCTGCATCCTGGACATCGTAATGCCCGTCATGAACGGCTGGGACCTTGCCCGGCAGATCCGGAAGATCGATCCCGAAATGCCCGTTATCTTCCTTACAGCAAGGAACCAGAAGGAGGACCGTATCAGGG
>CAZNQG010000034.1:0-30352 GCA_964575235.1 uncultured Bacteroides sp. | reverse complement strand
CACCAGGATGGATCCGACCGGGCAGATGTCCATGGCTTCCTGGGCTTTTTCAGAGCTCATTTCCGCCATCAGCTTGCGGTCGGCAACCACCAGGGAGTCTTTCCCCCGGTTCCGGTAGGCAAAGTAGCTCCGGCCGTTTTCATCCTTAATGCCGCGTATGCATCGTTTACAGAGAATGCACCGGTTCTGATCCTTAATGATCCTGGGATACGATGCGTCGATCTCCTTCTGCGGAAAGATAAAGGGAAAACGGGGAGCCATGATCCCGAAGCGGTATGCCAGGGCCTGCAGCTCGCAATTCCCGCTTTTTTCGCATGCGGGACAGAAATGGTTTCCGGATACGAACAGGAGTTCGATGATTTCCTTGCGGATCTCGTTCAGTTCATCCGTATTGTTTTCGATGACCATCCCGTCATGAACGGGGGATGTGCAGGCCGTGGCCAGGCGGCCGTTGATCTTTACGGTGCATATCCGGCAGGAACCCTTGGGCTTCAATCCCTCATAATTGCAAAGGGTGGGTATGTACACCCGGTTCTCCCTGGCCGCTTCGACGAGGTAAATCCCTTCCCGGGCCTGGCATTCTTTGCCGTCGATCGTGAATTTTACTTTATCGGACATATCGCGTTGTTTTTATCTTGTTAGGTAAGTACGGGCCGGTTGGCAGCCTCGCAGGATTCCCGGACCGATTCGGCCAGGTTGAACCCGGTATCGTACAGGCGGTCACGCTGCACCCGTTTTTCGTACAGGTGCCTGAAATTCTGGATGCTGGTCACCACCGGGTTGGCAGCCGTGTGCCCCAGTCCACAGCGGCTGAATTTCAGGTTCTTGCTCCACTCGAGCAGGTCGTCGATGTCCTGTACCACCCCGTGGCCGTCGAGTATCTTCTGGAGTTTCTGTTTCAGCAGGACCGGTGTATTCCGGCAGGTCGAGCAGGAACCGCAGGATTCCTCGATGAAGAAATCCAGGAAGTTCATTACCACTTCCTGTATCAGGTCCCTGGATTCATGGAAGATGATCAGGGAGCCGCCGGTTCCCAGATCCTCGTAGCCCAGCCTCCTGGGAAGCTGGTTGGGATCGATCAGGATCCCGGATGGTCCGCCGACCTGTACGGCCTGGACTTCCGTAGCCCCGCACATCTGAAGGATGTCATAAATGGAATACCCCCACTGTATTTCATACACACCGGGGTACCTGCAGTCCCCGGATATACTCAGCAACTTGGTTCCGGCCGAGTCCTTGGTCCCGAACCCGGTGAACCAGGTGCTTCCTTTTTTTATGATCTTGACCACCTTGGCCAGGGTTTCGACGTTGTTGATCACGGTAGGCTTACCGAGGTATCCCTGTTCCACCGGGAAAGGCGGCCGGTCGCGGGGTTCGCCGCGCTTTCCTTCGGCCGATTCCAGCAGCGCGCTTTCCTCCCCGCATACGTATGCTCCGGCCCCGTACTGGATTCGTATGTCAAAGTGAAATCCTTCCTTCCCTGCAACGTTCTTCCCGAGCAGTTTGGCTTTACGGAGCTGTTCCAGCTCGTGCTCGAGCAGTTTCTTCAGGTACCGGTATTCCCAGCGAATGTAAAGGATACCGTGTTGCGCACCCACGGCATAAGCTGCAATGGCCATGCCTTCGAAGACCATTCTGGATAGCTCAGTAAGAATGACCCGGTCCTTGAAGGTTCCCGGCTCTCCCTCGTCGGCATTGCAGAAGATGTATTTCTCACTGCCGTTTGCCCTGCTGCAGAATTCCCATTTCAGTCCCGTAGGAAAACCGGCCCCGCCGCGTCCCCTGAGGTTGGAATGCTTGATTTCCTGGATGACTTCGTCGGGCTTCATACCAACGGCTTTTTTCAGTCCCTCTCCAGGCTCGTATGGATCCCACAATATCGGTCCCTTCCTCCGGATGTTATTGTTGACGACGGCCTTCACCAGGTCCGAGTTGTTGTTCCCGCAGCCGTAATTCTGCTTGTGCATGGCATCGACGGTCTTGCCGTCCCTCATGTCCTGCATGATCTCCCTGACCCGGAACGGGGTAAGGTTGGTGAAGACCTGCCCGTTGATGATGGCGGCCGGTTCCTGATCCGACATCCCGATGCATGAGGTCTCGAAAAGACCGATCATGCCGTCTGCGGAAACGTTTCCGAAGCTTATCCCGGCCTGCTCCTCGAAGGTTTTTTTAACATCTTTTCTCAGCATCATTTCGGCGGTGACGCTGTTGTTCAGGTAAACGGTATACTTCCCCAGGGGTTTCTGGCTGAAAAAATGATAGAAACTGATGGTCTCCTCGAGCTCCACCCTGGAGACGGACAGATCGTCGGCGATCATCTGGTTGAATTCCTCGGGAATATATCCCAGTTCTTCCTGTATGTCGAGCAGGATATCCATGAGCCGGTACCGGTCGCCCCGGTACTTTTTCAGGATGCTGATAATCTTTTGTTTCATGGAAGATATTTTATGAGTTGCTTTTTTTGATCTCCTTGCCGTTCTTCTTGTACTTGTTCACGAAATAGATCAGGTTCACCAGCTCGTTCTCTATGTTGAAGTTGTTGATCGTAATCTCATCGGTACTCTTGAATTTCACCGCGGTGAAGTTCAGGATGCCTTTGATATTTGCACGTTTCAGGATTTCAAGGGTTTGCTGGGCGGCGATGTCCGGAACGGCCATGACGGCCACGCTGATGTTGTTGTCCCTCACAAATTCATCCAGTTCCTCAATGGGTTTGACCGGGATTTCGCTTGTTTTCTTGATCTTCTTCACATCGATGTCAAAGCCCGCCACGATCTTAATCCCGTCCTTGTGAAAACCGTTGTATGACATCAGCGCCTCTCCGATCCTGCCGACCCCTACGATGATCACCCGCTGCACTTCGTCACTGCCGAGGATCTCGTTTATCTTCAGCAACACATCGTCGATGCTGTAGCCTCCCTTCTGGCTCCCGGAGATCCCGAACATCCCGAAGTCCTTCCGGACCAGTGAGGCCGATATGCCAAGGGGATCCGCAATGTTGTCGGAGAATACCCGTACCAGTCCCAGGGATTTGAACCGGTTCAGCAGGTGCTTGTAATTCAACAGCCGGTTGATACGATTTTGAATGGTCATATGCTTTGTTTTTTTGATAATCCTGTAACAACAAAACAGATATGGATATCATGTTGGGATCGTAGCAGAACGAAATTAAGATTTTTCGAGCACAAAAAAAATGCTTTTTACTTGAATTACCAAGCTATCCGGCTATTTAGACGCAGTACAAATTAAAGCATGGTTGAAGGCTCCGTGCGGCTGGATGTGCCGGTGGTACGGGGTTGCTCCTGGGGTCCGGATTTGGGAACGTGTTTATTGTTCAAAAAATAACAAAAAATCAGGAATTAGTTATCAACAGGGAATTGTTAATCCGGGCCGGTGATATGTCCGGGATTCCTATTACCTTTAATTCATCGCTTCGTAATTGCTTTGCTGATGGGAACGCTTGACAGGCTTTTCCGGGTCTTCCTCTTCCTGGTCGCGCTCCATTCCTTTTGCGTGGGTGCCGGTTTGATCCTCATACCCCTTGAATATTTCAGTTTATTTGGATTCGAGGGATACCAGGGTATTTTTTTCAAGATCCAGGGAGGTGTGTTTCACATCGTTATGTGCGGGGTCTATATTCCGGCCGCCCTGGATCCCATGAAAAACCGGAACCTGGTCCTGTTTTCGGTCTTTGCCAAATTCACGGCCACCGTTTTCCTGATCTCCTACGCCTTATTCGTGGAAAGGGCCTGGATGGTTCTGGTTTCCGGTATTCTGGATTTCATAATAGGGGTCATCATCCTATGGATGTATCGGGCCATGAGGGATAAAGAGGAAGGGTAGCCGGGGACAGCCGGTCCGGGGCGGAAGCATGCCGGGAGCCTACCTAATCCCCCTGCTGGATCTGCTCGTGGATCAGCTCGAAATCCCTTGTAAGGTCCGTTTCGAGGGAATCGAAGAAGGTGTCCTCCAGGTCCGTAATAACTTCTTTCAGGTTGCCGACGTTCTGCAGCGAGGGCAGCAGTTCGGGCAGTTGCACGATTCCTGCACGGTCCGACTCGAAAAGCTCGAAGGACTCCTCGACCTCGTCTATGCTGAGCTGGATGGCAATGTTAATGGCCGTAAACAGCTGATCCCTGGTCTCCTGGGCTTCCGGGTCAATCAGAAGTTCGGAAAGCATGATTTTTTCGAAGACCCCCAGGAATCGAACTACCTCGCTGGCCGGAAATCCCGTTTTATAGCGTCTCAGGGCGATGGCCTGTATGTATTTCCGCATCAGGTTGCGGTCACCGACCTTGATGCTGGTGGCGATCAGCTGGTATAGCATGGTAAGGTACCATTTCAGGACCAGGGTGTCCATATCCCGGTAATGACGGAATTCCTCCAGGTTCTGTTCGATGTGGACATGGCTGACCATCTTGCTGATGATGAAATCGCGGTGGCGCATCATCACCACGTAGGCCTTGATGTTGAAGCGGGTCCGGATCCGGGTCATGGCCGTCTCGTTCCTCACGGTCCAGTCCACATAATGGTTCTTCATGTTCTCGATCATGAACAGGAGCCGGCGCTTGATGTCGTTCCTGGGTGAGGTTTCCCAGGAGAGGCTCTCGTTGGTCTGCCTCGCATCGACCACTAGTTTCTTGTCGATGTACTTCATCATCCACGGACGCTCGAAGGGTTTTTCGCCCAGCAGGCCTGCAAGGGCGGTGCGGGTGATCACCCCGGGCAGGGCGATGAATTTGGGGATCCTCACGGCATTCCTGGAACGGCCGTAATAATATTTCGTGGCCGCCTCGAAGAGTTCGTTATGGGTCACGGTCCCGGAGGGACTGGCAACGTATGTGGAAAGCTGGGGGAGATTATCCGATTGGTCCAGAACCGCCTGGATCACCTTGATCAGGTCCGTAATGTGGATATATGTGATGCTGGATTCCCCCCTGCCGCCCAGAATCCGGGCGTTCCATTTATCCGACAGCCAGGTTGAAAGGAATGCGAAGAGGGGAGGGTATTCGCACCAGTCGCTGTACACGGCGGCCAATCGAAGGATGGTACAGGGGAACAATGTGGAATAATTGCGGATCATCTCCTCCGCCTTGCGTTTGCTGCGTGCATAGGGATAATTTGCGTTTGGGGGACTCTGTTCGGTCAGCATCCGGTCGGGCCTGGAGTTAAATTTGCAGGCTGCCAGGGAACTGGCGAAGATGAAACGCTTGATGTTCAGGTACTGGGCAAGCTTGAGCACGTTCCTTGTCCCGATCACGTTGGTGTGTTCGTACTGGGGGTGATCGTGCATGGTAAAGTCATAGTATCCTGCCAGGTGCAGAATGAAATCGGCCCCACCGTACTGGTTGATGCTCACCACCACGTCCTGAAGGTTCGAGAAATCGCCGACGTCCACCTGTGTCCACCGGATGTTCTCGTGTTTCGGGATGCCCGATTCCCGCTGGGAGCGCCTTGCCAGGCAGAACATACGGTAACGGTTGGCATTCAGTTCCACAAAGTGCCTTCCGATAAAACCAGAGGCACCGGTAATGATGATACCCGGAAGAGAATTGTTCATTACAAGTATCCCTGAGTCCCCCGAATTTCGCCCCTTCTGCGGTAGATGTTGAACAGTTCGGATCCTCTCTTGATCTCTGCGTGGCTGCAGCCGACCCGGTTGCAGATGCCGATGCAGTTGCAGAAATTACCGTGCTTGTCGCAGAACAGGGTGATCATGTCCGCGCCGCAGTCGCAGGGTGCATAAACCGGGAGGGGAACGTTGCATACGGGACACAGCAGTTCAATGATCTCTCCCTCCGACAGGTCAATATCGATGGTGTATTTGGATTTGTCCCCGCAGATCGGGCTCAGGGCGATAAAGCCTTCATCCTTTCCCCTTTTTACCTTGATCAGAATGCCGTTATAGCCCCGCACATTGACTTTGGGATTGATAAGGTCATGGCCGTTCGGGCAATAGCATTTCTTTATGACCAGGTCCTCATCGATGTCTCCCCGGTCTTTTTTAGCCTTCTTCATGGCACTTGGGATTCTCCACATGCCCTTTGAGGTAAACCTTTTCATATAGATGTTTGAATTAATGTTCTCCTGCTGAATTCCTCCACATGCCGGTGTACCGAAGCGAGGATTTCAGGATAGTGCTGCGTGAGATCCCGGCTGAGTGCCGATCCGAATTCCAGGTCTTCCAGTATTTCGATACCGATGATCAGGATCTTGCCCGGAATGTTGAAACCGAGCGTTTCCCCCATTTCCAGGGACATATGGAAGGAGACATCGTGCCGGCAGGACAGGTGCAGGGTCTCCCGGTAGTCATCCACCGTAAAAAGATGGACCCGCCCCGGGATACCCTTTTCTGTCTTCATGGTGTCGATGAATACAGCGCCTTTATAACCGTTGATATACTCAAGCAGTTCCAGTCCCCCGACAAAGAGATTCTCGTAATCAATGCTTACGGATTTCAGGATTTTCTGCAGGTCTTCCGTAAGCCTGACCGGTATGCCGACATCCTGCTGGATGTCGTTCCCTATTCCGAGGACCAGGATCCTGTTTGAGCGGTTTTTCATAATTTCCCCTCCTAATCTCTTCTGGCCGTACGTATGATTTCCCCTGTGGAATTCCGGAAATTAACCACCAGGGGCATTTTGCCCCGCTGATGGTGCGTGGCGCACGAGAAGCACGGATCGTAGGCCCGGAAGGCCATTTCCACCATATTCAGGATGCCGTCGTCCACCTTGACGCCTTTTTTAATGATGCCTTCCGCGGCTTTTTTCAGCGACATGCAGATGGCGGCGTTGTTGTTGGTCGTGCCCACGATGATGTTGGCCTTGGTCACGATCCCCTTCTCGTCGGTCCAGTAATGGTGCGTCAGGGTTCCCCGCTGTGCTTCCACGATCCCGATCCCTTCGCTGGGGACCTTGTCCAGGGGCGTACGGAGGTCCTTGCCGGTGATGTCCGGGCCCTCTGCAAGCTCCAGGGCGCGTTCCGCGGAGTACAGCAACTCGATCAGCCTGGCCCAGTGCATGGCCAGGGTTGCGTGGACCGGTTTCCCGCCCAGGGTCTCGTACATTTTGTCGTACTCGGCCTGCGCAAGGGGGGTGGCCATGCCGTCTGCCGCATTCAGCCTGGAAAGCGGCGTTGCATGGTAGACCCCGGAATCCTGCCCGTCGACGAATCCCTTCCAGCCTATTTTCTTGAGGAAGGGGAACTTCAGGTACGACCATGATTCCACATGCTCGGCCACGAACTCCAGATATTCCTCCGGGGCGTACTTGCAGTGTTCCTTTCCTTCGGTATCCACGACCCGGACCTTCCCGTCGTAAAAATTCACCTTGTTGTTCTCGTCAACCAGTCCCATGCTGTGCAGGTTCAGGGAGTACGGGCCGTTCAGGATCAGGTCCACGTAATCCTTGTTCCCCAGGACCACGTCGCCGAAGATCTGCAGGGAGAATTTGGAGAATTCGATGAATCCCTTCGCCTTTTCGACGATATCGTCGCGCTGTTCGGGTGTCAGTCCCTTGCGAACCCCTCCGGGCACGTTCAGCACCACGTGCGTCTGGTGCCCGCCGAGAAGGGCCTGGATCTCCTGGGCGATCCTCCGCTGCTTAATCACCTCGGTGCCGATTTCCACGCCGACCTTCCCGATGACGCCGAGGATGTTGCGTTCGGCCGGGGGTGCCGTGGGACCCACGACGAAGTCCGGCGCGGCAAGGGCATAGAAGTGTGCAATATGGCTGTGTACAAAATGTGCCATGTAGAAAAGCTCACGGAGCTTGGCCGCCGTGGGCGTGGGCCTCACGCCGTACACCGCGTCGGCGGCTTTCCCCGATGCCATATGGTGGCAACCGGGGCAAACGCCGCAAATCTTGGTAACAATCTGTGAAAGCTCCTCGACCGGCCGTCCTTCGCAGAATTTCTCGAATCCCCTGAGTTCGGGGACCTGGAAATATACGTTTTCCACGTCGCCCTGGTCGGTAAGAAAGATCTCGATCTTACCGTGGCCTTCCAGCCTGGTGATTGGGTCAATGGTTATTCTGTTCATAGCAATTTCCTCCTGATTATGGAGCCGGGAAGGCTGAAGCGGTAAAAGGTCCCGGCCGGGTCGGCAATTTGTTCAACGATCTTCATGATCTCCTCCTCGTCGTTGGAATCGATCATGGTCCCGATGGCGGACATCATCTTAGCCCCGGGATCGGGGGCGTCCGCGGGGGGACCGTAACAGCCCCGGCAGGGAGCGTTCCCTTCGATGCAGCGGTAACCGCAACCTCCGCGTGTGGCGGGCCCCATGCAGATCACACCCTGTTCCAGGAAGCAGGTTTCCCCGTCATCCTCGATCTCGAAGGGCCGCTTGAATTCCTTGATCTTCTTGTTCTCGGTTTTCTTCCTGCTGCATTCGTCGCACTGGGTCTTCTCCCAGGCCCCCACCACCGATCCTTTCGGCGGCAGTTCCGCGCCGGTCACGATGGCCATGAAGACCTCCACCAGCCTTTCGGTCTGGGGTGGACAGCCCGGCAGGTAATAGTCCACATCCACCACCTGGTCCAGCGCCCTCACGTCGTTGTAGAATTCCGGGATATACAGCTCGCCCTCCTTGACCTTGGTGACGGGCTGCGGCCTGACTTTATCGGGATTTATCGTCGACTCGCTGGTTTCATAAACCCGTTCGAAGATCCCCTCCCGGTTGGTGAAATTCCCGAGACCGGGGATCCCCCCCAGATGGGCGCAGGATCCGTAGGCTACCAGGATCTTGGATTTCTGGCGCAGCAGATGGGCAAGGTGTTCGTTCTCGCTGTTCCGGACCGCCCCGTTGTACAGGGTCAGATCAATTTCCTGATCTGCCATGGCTTCCACGTCCTTGTATTTGGTATCCAGGGCGATCGGCCAGAAAACCAGGTCGGCTGCCGCCACTACGTCAAAAAGCGCTTCGTGCACGTCCAGCACGGACACGCAACATCCCCCGCAGGCGGCTCCCCAGTAGACGGCCATTTTGATCTTTGGTTTGGCATTTTTGGCTTTTGCTTCCATAAGATATTGGGAATTTAATTAGGCTAATGTTTCAATGGTTTCCTTGATTTTGCATGGTCCCAGTTCGATAACCGTCCGGGTCATTTCGTCGGCGAGCTCGGCGAACTGCTTTCCCTCGCTGGCGCTGATCCAGGCAAGCCTGAGCCGGTCTTTGTGAATGCCCATCTGCTGGAGGTATTTCTGCAGCAGATGGTAACGCCTGAGGCATTTATAGTTTCCTTCGTGATAGTGGCAGTCCCCCGGATGACACCCGCAGATCAGGACCCCGTCGGCTCCTTCCTGGAATGCCGAAAGGACGAAGGTCGGGTCCACCCTCCCCGAGCACATGACACGGATGACACGAACGTTCGGGGCGTATTTCATCCTGGATGTTCCCGCCAGGTCCGCGCCGGTATAGGAGCACCAGTTGCACAGGAACGAAACGATGGTTGGTTTAAAGTCCATGATATTGATATTTATTCTGAATATTCAGGTTTATACTTCTGTCATTGCGGTCGACATGAGTCCCCTGATCTGGGAGAGGATCTGCTGGTCGGTAAAGTGCCGCGAGCGGATGGCACCTGTCGGGCAGGTCGATCCGCAGGTTCCACACCCCTTGCAGAGGATCTCGTTGACGACCGAAACGGATTTCTCTTCGTCGAAACTGATGGCCGAATAGGGGCATACGCTCACGCAGGTCTGGCAGCCGCAGCAGATGTCCTCGTTCACCACGGCCGTGGTGACTTCGACCTCCACCGTGCCCTTTGAGATGGTGGCCAGCACCCTTGCTGCGGCGGCCCTTGCCTGGGCGACCGAGTCGGTGATGTCCTTCGGTCCCTGGCAGCTTCCGACGATATACACCCCGTCGGTGGTCGTGGCGACCGGGTCCAGTTTGGGGTGTTTTTCTATGAAGAAGTCGTTCCCGCATTTGCTTACCCCGACGTGGTGTGCCACTTCCGAGGCATCCTCACGGGCTTCCATTCCCACCAGCAGGATGACCATATCGGCCGGTACCTCGATGTTGGTGTTCGACAGCCTCTCCTTGAGTTCGATCAGCATTTCGCAGGAGTCGTCCGGATTGGCCTTGGTGATCTGCGGAATGCCCTCCCGCTGGTCGAAGTTGAGGAACATGATGTTCCGCCTTGAGGTTTTCTCATACAGTTCCTCGCATCCCTTCCCGAAGCTTCTCATATCCGCATAGATCTCGTAGATATGGGAGTCGGGCAGGGCTGTCCTCAACTGGTTCGCATACTTGAGTCCCAGCATGCAGCAGGTCCTCGAACAGTACTCGTGGTAATCTTCATTGCGGCTGCCCACGCAGTGGATGATGGCGATGTTCTTCGGTTCCCTGCCGTCCCTGGTCTGGATTTTACCGGCTTTAAGCAATAGCTCGAATTCGACCGAGGTGATCACGTTGGGCAGTTTCCCGTAACCGTGCAGGTCAACCGAACTCGGATCGAAGGGTTTCAGTCCCGTGGCAACGATGATGTTCCCGAATTCGATCTTGCTGCTTTTCCCGTTGGCCTTGATGTCGGCGTTGAAGTTCCCGATGTAGCCGAAGATCTCGTCGATGGATGCTTTCATGAAAACCTCGATGTTGGGATGGTTCTCCACCCGCTTGATCTTGGGTTCCAGGATCTGCCTTGCCGGGATCAGGTAGGGGAAGGTCAGGTCAACGTTGGCCGTATGCCCGCCCAGGTGGTCTTCTTTCTCGAGCAGGAAAACCTTCTTGCCGGAATCCGCGATCTCCAGGGCGGCGGAAATCCCGCTGATGCCCCCGCCGATCACGAGGGTTCCAGGGTTGATCTCCACGGTCCGCTTGTCCAGTGCCTCGTGGTAGGCTACCCTGGCAACGGCGGCTGTGACGAGAGATTTGGCTTTCCTGGTGGCCTCCTCCCGGTCTTCATGTACCCAGGAGACCTGCTCCCGGATATTGGCCATTTCGAACATATACGGGTTCAGACCCGCGTGCGAAAGCGCCTTCCGGAAGGTAAGCTCGTGGATCCGCGGGGAGCATGCCGATACCACCACGCGGTTCAGGTTGTGCTCCTTGATGTCCTGGATGATCAGTTCCTGTCCGGGATCGGAACACATGTATTTGTAGTTCTTGGATACGACCACGTTGGGCAATTTGCCGACTTCCTCGGCCACGCCCTCAACATCCACCATTTTGGCTATGTTGGTGCCGCACCAGCAAACGTATACGCCTATTCTTTTTTCTTCCATTGTGAATGAGTTTTAGGTAGCCGGGGCTAACTTCGTTTGATATTGCTTCTGCAGGGCTGCCTTTTTCAGGTTCGCGAAATAGAGTCCCAGGGGCCTGTAAGCCAGGTGGGACCATTTCGAGAATGCAACGAAAGTCACCACCATGGGAACCTCGACGGCCAGGTGCAGCATATACGATACGTAGGTTGCCTGCGGCATCCCGCTGAGCCTGAAAATATGCACCAGGATTCCCGTAAAGGCAATCAGGAAAAGAAGGGTAGGGAAGATGTAGTCCGAATGGTGTGAGAACTTAAAGATCGTCCTTTTTGCCTTGATCCTGTTCCATATGAAGTACACACAGCTGATGGTGATCCCGGTAGTGATGTAATATCCCAGGATCCTCTGGGGGTGGTACCAGGGATGCACGATATCGGTCTGGAACCAGTCCAGGAAGAAAATGATGAAGACGAACATCATTACGTAGGAGCTCATCAGGAACCAGTGCAGGAACCAGTACCAGATCTTTTCCTCGCATTTGGAGAAACGGGCCTGGGTGCCGAAGTGGAAGATTGCTTCCCATACCTCGACAAAGTAGAGGTATATCGGCACCCTGACGCTTTTATCCTGGATGATGACCTTGATGAACATGTTAAGGATGTTTGTCACCAGGAAGAACATAAGGCTTAAAAGCAGGACATGATCGATCGATTCGATCAGGTGGGCCGGAGCAAAGGCATTGATTTCCACGAGTCCCTCGCTGTTCAGCGGAATGTTAAAATCGGCAAATCCTATGAAGGCAGCGATCACGCCCAGGAACAGGATGACCATTACCGTAAGGTGTGCCCAGAAGGAGCGGTACAGAAGCCCTGAAAGCCCGGTCCAGTCGTAAACCGCTGTCAGCCATCTGCGCAGGGTCATCATCATTTCCGCGGGATTGGCATCCCTCGGGCAGGTGTCGGTGCATTCCCCGCAGTAGTAACAGAGCCAGGGATCCACGTAACCTGCCAGCTGGTCTTTCATGCCCATCTGCATGGCCCGGATCCCCTTTCGGGGGAAAAGGAAGCCGTCTTCCGTAAGGGGACAGATGGCCGAACAGTTGCCGCAATGGTAACATTCGTTCCAGTCGGCCTTGCCGTAGGCTGCCAGTTTATTATTGAAGTTTGGATCTATTCTTGTGCTCATGATTCAACCTCCATCTTTAAGGGTGAAATTTGACGGGCATTCTCGATGATCTTTTCCGGCGGCAGGTCCTTTATCCCCAGCCGTATCTTACCCCGCAGTATGGTCTGCAGAACGCGGGATGCCGCGGCTGAAGCCTGGGCGACGGTATCCGGGATATCCTTGGGGCCCTGACATACGCCCGCGATGGTAATGCCGCCGCTGAAGGTGGATGTGGGCTCGGTCAGGTAATTCGTCTCGACGAACCATCCTTCTTCTCCCTGCTGGATGCCCAGCATGCCGGCGACCTTTCCCGCATCGTCACGGGCCTGAAGTCCCACAGCCAGCACCACCATATCCACCTTGGTCTCGAGGATGCGCTCTTCGTAGATTTCCTCGCTTCGTACCATTAGTTTGCCGTCCTTTTCCTCTACTTTTGCCGTTCGTCCCCGGATCAGGTGCACGCCTTCGGCCTTGATGCGTTCCGAGAATTCCTCGTAACCCTTGCCGAAGGCCCGCATATCGATGTAGAATTCGTACACCTCGGCCTTGGGTATTTTTTCTTTGACCAGGTGTGCCAGCTTCAGGGAGTACATGCAGCAAACCCTGGAGCAGTATTTGTTGTAGTGATGATCACGGCTGCCGATGCAATGGATCAGAGCGACGCTTTTGGGCTCCGTCCCTTCGTCGGTGAAGATCCAGTTCCCTTTTTTGTCCTGCGTCCTGGACTTTATAAATCCTCCTGTGGGACCGGCTGCATTGACCAGACGCTCGAATTCAAGGGATGTCAGCACGTTCGGGTACTTGCCGTAACCGTACTGTTCCGCCCTTTTCGGATCGAAGGTCTGGAAACCTGTGGCCACGATGATGTTTCCCACGGTGATCCCGACCGACTCATCCTTATCGTCCAGGTTAATGCAGTTCTCAACGGGACAGAACTTGACGCAGACCCCGCATTTCCCTTTCAGGACATAGGTGCAGCTTTCGGGGTCGATCAGGTACTTGTTCGGTACGGCCTGGGGGAAGGGTATGTATATGGCCTTCCGGAGGGTGGTTCCGTTGTCAAATTCGCTGGGAGCCGTGGCAGGGCATTTCTCGGAGCAGGTCCCGCACCCGATACAGGTAGCAAGGTCCACGCGCCTGGCCTTTTTCAGGATCTTCACCTGGTAGTTGCCCGGGGTGCCGCTTACTCCCTCCACCTCGCAATAGGTCATCAGCTCTATGTTCGGATGCTGTCCCACCTCAACCATTTTCGGGGTCAGGATGCACGCGGCACAGTCCAGCGTCGGAAAGGTCTTGTCGAACATGGCCATGTGTCCCCCGATGGTCCCGGTCCTTTCAAGCAGGTAAACCTTTTTGCCGGCATTGGCAATTTCAAGGGCCGCCTGTATGCCTGCAATCCCCCCGCCGATGATGAGGGTGTCTTGATTGACATCCACCTCGCCGGGTATGGCTGCCATTTCGAATGGGACATCCAGAACGGCACAGGCCAGTATGGCCTTTGCCAGATTTGTATCCTTCTGCCGGGTGGCGTTATACTCCCTGAAACTCACATTGGTGATCATGGATGGGTCCACACCCGCGGCCGCCATGGCCTTTGAGAACATGGGCTGGATAAACCCGGGCGTCTCTCCGGCAAGAACGATCCGGTTGATGCCCTGGTTCCCGATCACACCGGCCAGTTTCCGGTGGTCGAGGGGATCGAGATCCCCTGCTTTCCAGACCTGGGCCACTTCCTCCATACCCTCAGCAAAAGCATACAGTTCGTCCGGTTGGATTGAATCGGGATGTCCATTCACATGTTTGCAGAAATAGACACCCGTTTTAACTGCGTTGCTCATATTGATACAGGTTTTTGTAAAGTTGGAAAGATGATGTGAAACAAATAAAAATCAGTCAAAATTTAATGTTACAAAGTTCACAATAAAGATAATTTTTTTATATTTATGTGCAAGTTGAAATCTTTGTATTCTGTGGCAGGTAGCCCTATATGGAATTAGAATAAATAAGGATAAGTATAAAGACGTATTCGCGGCTCACGGAATCCCATGGCAATCAATAAGAACATAAACCGGCTTTTGCGCTACCGCAACTCTTTAAAGAAGATGCAGGAACTTGGTTTCGAGACGGTTTATTCCTACAATTTAGGACGTGAAACGGGGGTTTCGCCGGAACAGGTCCGGAAGGATTTCAGCCAGTTCGGCATCAAGGGGAAAAAGAAAGGGGGTTACAATATTAATGAACTTTTACTCACAATAAGTGAGATCTTTCGCAAGGATGAACTGCAGAAAGTGATCGTGGTCGGTGCGGGCAACATCGGGAACGCCATCCTCCAGTACAAGGGTTTCCAGAAGAATATGATCGAAATCATGGCCGCCTTTGACATCGATCCTACGAAATACAAGAAAAAGCAGCCCATTCCCGTCTACCCGCTGGACAAGCTGGTAGAGTTCTGCATGGATATGGGTGTAAAAACGGCCATCCTGGCCGTACCCGAAAGAGTGGCTCAGGACGTTGCCAACCTGCTTGTCGAGGCAGGCATCAAAGGCATCCTGAATTTTGCCCCCACCATCCTGAAAGCTCCCCCGCACGTCACCGTCAACAACATCTGCATCGGGCACGAACTGGAATCACTCATCTACCACAGCCTGCATCTGGACGGGGAAGACAGATAAGCCTTCCCGGGGTGAAAAGGGACGATTTCCGGGGGAATATTGGTATTTAGGACTTTTTTATACCAATTTTGGAGTGGAATTTCAAGGGATCGATGGAGAGAAAAAAAACTTACCTGGCCCGGGTTTCAGGGCTCGTGCAGGGGGTCGGCTTCCGGCCGTTTGTTTACCGGCTGGCCCATGAATGCGGACTGAAGGGCTGGGTGAACAATACGAATGAATATGTGCAGGTGGCGGTGAATGCCCGGCCGGAAGAACTGGAGGACTTCATCGGCCGGATCCGTGTTCAGTCCCCGCCCGCGGCACGGATCGACTCCGTTGAATACAGCGAAATCGAATGGGAGGATTTCACGGATTTCAGGATCCTGGAAAGCGAAAGCCTTTCCGGTGCGGTTACCCGGGTGAGCCCGGATATTGCGGTCTGTGAAGACTGCCTGGACGACATGAAGCGACAGCCGAACCGCGTGGACTATCCCTTCCTGAACTGTACCAATTGCGGTCCCCGCTTTACCATCGTCTGCGACCTTCCGTACGATCGCCGGAATACGACCATGCGGGATTTTAAAATGTGTCCCTCCTGCCGGAAGGAATACGGGGATGTAACGGACCGCCGCTTCCATGCCCAGCCGACCGCCTGCCGGGATTGCGGTCCCGCGTACACCCTTGCGGAAAATAAGCAGTCTGCTGCAGGGGATGTACAGGCCGGGGCGGATCCTGATATTGTGAACCGGACCGCCCGGCTGATAGACGGCGGGAAGATCGTTGCCGTCAAAGGAATGGGGGGCTTCTTCATGGCATGCGACGCCCTGAACCGGAAGGCCGTAAGGAGGCTCCGCGAATCAAAGCTCCGGGAGGGAAAACCCTTTGCCGTGATGTTCCGGGATATCGATGCCGTCCGGGAATTCTGTGCCATGGGACCGGTTGAGCAGGCAGAACTGGAGTCCTGGAGAAAGCCCATCGTAATCCTTCAGAACCGGATGGAAGGAAATGGGAGGGAGGGTACGGACCGGCCGGACGACCATGGAGGGGAAAGGGGAAAGCTGATTGCCCCGTCCGTTTCAAACGGCTTTCCCACGACAGGAGGCATGTTGCCTTACATGCCTTTTCATTACCTGTTGTTCGAGAGACTCAAAACCCCCGCCATCGTCATGACCTCGGGGAACCTTGCCGAGGAGCCCATCATCATCAACAACGGGCAGGCCGAGCTGATTCTGGGTCCCGTCTCCGATGCCGTTCTTCATTACAACCGGGACATCCACAATCGCTGCGACGATTCGGTCCTGATGGTGGCCGGTGACCATACACGGGTGATACGCAGGTCCAGGGGATATGTACCCGACCCGGTCCGGCTCGGTCTCGATGCCGAGGGCATCTTTGCCGCGGGGGCAGAACTGGTGAACTGCTTTGCCATGGGCAAGGGGACGCAGGCGATCCTGAGCCAGCACATCGGGGACCTCAAGAATTTCGAAACCTTCGAATTCTACCGTGAAACCTACGAGCGCTTTAAAAGGTTGTTCAGGCTGGAGCCCGTGCTGGTGACCCATGACCTGCACCCGGATTACCTGTCCACCCGCTTTGCCGGTGACCTGGGACTGCCCACCGTTGGGGTACAGCATCACCATGCCCACATCGCTTCGGTACTGGCGGAGCACGGCCTTGACGAAAAGGTAATCGGGGTAAGCTTCGACGGGACCGGGCTCGGGGACGACGGGAATATCTGGGGAAGCGAATTCCTGGTCTGCGACCTGGAGTATTACGAAAGGATCGCCCATCTGGAGTACCTGCCCATGCCGGGCGGGGACAGGGCAACCTATGAGCCCTGGAGAATGGCCGTGTCGCTCCTTTATTCAAGATACGGAAGGGAATTCACCGGGCTGAGACTGCCTTTCCTGGAGCGGATCGATCCTTCAACCCTGGAACTGGTGATCCAATCCATTGAAAAGGGCATCAACTGCCCAAAGTCCTCCGGCGCCGGCAGGTACTTCGATGCCGTATCGGCCATGCTGGGTATCTGCACGACCTCCCTGTTCCATGCCGAAGCACCCATGCGCCTGGAGGCGGCCATCCGGCCGGAGGAGGGGATTTACACGTTCGGGCCCGGTGATCCGGGGAAAGCGGAGGGAAAAGGGGGCCATGCTAACGAAACGAAAGTGATCCGCACGGCATGGCTCGCAGAAGCCATTGTGGAGGACATTCTCGGGGGTGTGGAAAGCGGGAAGGTCTCCGCAAGATTCCATAACACCATGGCGGCCGTCATCCTGGAAACGGTCCGCCGCACAGGCAGCGATCGCGGAATTCGCAAAGTGGCCCTGTCCGGCGGCACTTTCCAGAACCGTTACCTGTCTGAACGCATCGAAGGAATGCTGAGGGAGAATGGATTCGAAGTGCTGGTCCCCATTCAACTACCCGCCAACGACGGTGGGATCGCCCTCGGCCAGCTGGCCGTGGCCGCCAAACGCCGCACAAAGGGAATTCTCTGATTTCAGGGAGCAACCGCTACGGGGAAATACGCCTTCCTACTGGTGTCCGTACCCGCTCGCGGTGATGTATTTTTCCAGGTCCTGTATGGTGGTTTTCTGATCCTTGATGATGGTGTTTACCACGTCGCCGATGGAAATGATACCCACGATCTTATTGTGATCCAGGACCGGGATGTGCCTGACGTGTTTTTCGGTCATGAGGGCCATGCAGTCGAGCACGGTTGTTTCGGGTTTTACCGTATACAGGTCTGTAGACATGTAATCCAGGAGTTTTGCTTCCCTTGAGGAAACGCCATGGAGGACGATTTTTCGGGCATAATCCCTTTCCGAAAACATTCCGATGAGTTTACCTTCATCATCGATCACCATCAGGGCGCCAACATTTTTGTCTGCCATGATCTGCAGGGCTTCAAATACCGTAGCCTTGGGGTTGATGCTGAAGTAGTCGTATCCCTTGTTGTCCAGTATCTGCTTTACCGTGGTCATAGTCGTTTGAATTTATTCTGGCGATAAAGGTAAATAATTCTGATGTAATGTTTGAAACCGCTCCGTCAAAAAAAGGGAAGGTGGACCCCCGCGGGAGAAACTGCTCGACCGTTACGAACCCGTGACCGGGAATTAAATTCCGCAATTCACACCAAGCGCCGTTTGACGCTTTTTCATAATCTGTTCATTAAGAAAAGGATAGGTTGCCAGAGATCCGCAGGAACAACGTCAAACCGATCTTGATGTGACGATTATAGCACAAAGCCGGGTTTCCCGGATATGCCGAAAAGCATGCCGGCCGGTAAAGTTTTCCCCATTAAATATTACTTTTGGGTTCATCCAGGGATTCAAGATGCATGAGTTTTCCATTGCCATGAACATCGTCGAGATTGCCTCCGAACATGCCCGGAAGGAAAATGCATCGGTCGTCAGGGAAATCGAGATAGAGGTCGGAACGCTCTCCGGAGTGGTGCTGGATGCCCTTGAGTTCAGCCTGGAGGCGGCGGTAAAGGACAGCATCCTGGAAGGAGCCAGAAGGAACATCGTCGTCATACCCGGCAGGGCCCGCTGCCGTTCCTGTTCCCATGTCTTTGATGTGGGGGACTTTTACACGGTCTGTCCCCGGTGCGGCACACCCGCGCCCGAAATAATCCAGGGACGCGAGCTCCGGGTGAAATCCCTGCTGGTTGAATAGGAGGTACCCGGGGAATGCCTATCTTTGCAGTGTGTAATTCCCAAAAACTTGAGCCATGTGCGATACTTGCGGATGCGGACAGGGGGAAGCCAGAATCCTGAAACCCGGCGAAGAGGAGACCTACACCCATACTCACGATGGGGTGACCCACACTCATTCCCACGGCGAAAGTGACCATCATCACCACGAGCATGAACACTCCCACGACCACGACCACGGGCACGGTGGGTCCCGGAAGCTGGAAATTGAACAGGATATCCTGGGCAAGAACAACCTCCTGGCGGAACGGAACCGGGGATTCTTCGAGGCGAAGAACATTCTGGCCCTGAACCTGGTCAGCTCACCCGGCTCCGGAAAGACCTGCCTGCTGGAGCGGACCATCCGGGAGAAGGGAAAGGAGATGTCTTTCTACATTATTGAAGGAGACCAGCAAACGATGAACGATGCCAACCGCATTGTGGAGGCCGGTGCGCCAGTCGTACAGGTGAATACGGGGGAAGGCTGCCACCTGGATGCCGAAATGGTGAACCGGGCCGTAAAGAAACTGGAGATCAGGGACAAGACCGTCCTCCTGATCGAAAACGTCGGCAACCTGGTCTGTCCCGCGCTCTTCGACCTGGGGGAATCTTCCCGTGTGGTGATCATGAGCACCACCGAGGGGGAGGACAAGCCCCTGAAATACCCCTACATGTTCCGCACTTCACACGTCTGCATCATCAACAAGACCGACCTGCTTCCCTACCTGGATTTCGATATGAAAAAGGCGAGGGAATATGCCTTGCAGGTCAATCCGGACCTGCAGCTCATCGAGCTATCGGTGAAAACCGGAGAGGGAATGCGGAAGTGGTATGAATGGCTCAATCTTTCCCGTACAGGTCGAACGGGGTGACCTGGTAGACGTAATAGTTCAGCCAGTTCGTATAGAGCAGGTTGGCATGGCTGCGCCACTGCACCAGGGGAGGTTTGGATGGATCGTCGCCCGGGAAATAATTCACGGGCATCCGTATGTCCATTCCCTTGGCCAGGTCGCGTTCGTATTCCTCCTTGAGGGTATTCGGGTCGTATTCCGAATGGCCCGTCACGAAGATTTTTTTACCGTCCAGGGTCCCGATGATGTAGATGCCCGCCTCATCCGATTCCGCGATGATCTGCAGTTCCCTGGTCTTCAGGATGTCTTCCCGTTCGATGTGCAGGTAGCGTGAATGGGGGGCGGGGAACAGGTCGTCGAAGCCGCGCACCAGAGGCACCCTCCGGTCCAGCACCCGGTGCCTGAAAACGCCGAACATTTTTTTGTCCAGCAGCCGCTTCTCTATCCCGTAGAAATGGTACAGGGCGGCCTGGGCTCCCCAGCAGAGGTAGAGGGTGGATGTGACGTGTGTTTCCGACCAGTCCATGATCTCAACCAGCTCCTCCCAGTAATGCACGTCCTCGAAATTGATGAACCCCAGTGGTGCGCCCGTGATGATCAGTCCGTCGTAACGCTGGTGGTGTACCTGGTCGAAAGTCTTGTAGAAGGCCTTCAAATGCTCTATGGGCGTGTTCTTGGAAGTATGGTTCCTGGGGTGAATCAGGTCGATCTCGATCTGCAGGGGCGTGTTCGAAAGCAGGCGCAGCAGGTGGGTCTCCGTGGTATGCTTCACCGGCATGATGTTCAGGATCAGGATGTGCTGGGGACGGATATCCTGGTGGATGGCGCGGGTCTCGTCCATTACGAAGATGTTCTCTTTCCTGAGTACGGAAGCGGCGGGCAGATTATCCGGTATGTTGATCGGCACGGTGCGCGGATATTAAGGTTTTAGCAAAAATAGGCAAAATTCGCTGGTATCGATGCGAAGGACAACATCACTGAAAATCCAGGTAATGTCGGCGGACCTGCCCGGCAAAGGAATGAGCATGGTCCATAGCAGCAATAGGTTCCGTAAGGACATTGCGGTTTTACCGAACCACAAAAATAAGGGTTGAAAACGGAAATTCCCGGCCGGGGCCATAAAAAATACGGCCCTGTAAACCTTTCATGCCGGGTCACCCCCTTCATCTGTTCTTTAACACTGACATTTATCAGGGCGGTTAAGGGGCTATTTTTCTAATTTTACGGAGAATTGGGCCAAAACCTATGCTTGCAAGGGAAATCACTCATCCACAGAGTATTGTAGTTGTCGGGGGCTCCAATAACCTTCGGAAACCCGGGGGCAGGATCGTGCAGAACCTGAGGGAAGGGAAGTATCCCGGAAAGCTGTACATCGTGAATCCCAAGGAAGAGCGGGTCCAGGGTATAAAATGCTTTCCCGATGTATCCTCCCTGCCGCGTACCGACCTGGCCATCCTGGTCATTGCGGCAAGGTTCTGCCCGGAAGCGGTGGAAGTCCTGGCCAGGGAAAAGGGGACCCGCGGATTCATCATACTCTCTGCCGGGTTTGCGGAGGAAGGCGAGGAAGGAAAGGTCATGGAAAAGCAGATTGCAGCCGTTGTCGACGAAGCAGGCGGCACTCTTATCGGCCCCAACTGCATCGGCGTGATCAATCAGGCCTACCGGGGGGTATTTACAAGCCCCATCCCGAAGCTGGATCCGAAGGGCTGCGATTTTGTTTCCGGCTCGGGGGCCACCGCGGTATTCATAATGGAGGCGGGAATCCCGAACGGGCTGACCTTTTCGTCCGTTTACTCGGTCGGCAACAGCGCGCAGACCGGGGTGGAGGACGTTGTCCGGCACCTGGACGAGACCTTTGACCCGGAAAAGAGTTCACGCGTCATACTCCTGTATATCGAGACGATCGAAAAACCGGAGCTCATTCTCAGGCATGCCTCCTCCCTGGTCCGGAAAGGCTGCAGGATTGCGGCCATCAAGGCGGGGAGGACCGAAGCCGGCAGCCGGGCGGCATCCTCCCACACAGGCGCGCTGGCCAGTCCCGATTCAGCCGTAGAAGCCCTGTTACGCAAGGCGGGCATCGTACGTTGCTACAGCCGGGAAGAACTGGTGGCGGTGGCATCCGTATTCCAGCACGGTGAGCCCAAAGGCAGGAGGCTGGCCATCATAACCCATGCGGGCGGACCCGCGGTAATGCTGACCGATGTCCTGTCGGAAGGAGGGATCGAGGTTCCCCTCATTAAGGGATCCAAAGCCCGGGAGCTGCTGGAACGGCTCAGTCCCGGATCATCGGTATCCAACCCGATCGACATCCTGGCGACGGGTACCGCCGAACAGCTGGGACTCGCCATCGATTACTGCGAGAAGGAGTTCGACGGGATCGACGGGATGATCGTAATCTTCGGCACACCCGGGCTTTTCAGGGTAAGCGATGTTTACCGCACCCTGGACGAAAAGATGAAAAGCTGCAGCAAGCCCATCTTCCCGGTGCTGCCTTCCGTGGTGAATGCCGAACAGGAAATCCGGGAATTCCTGTCGTACGGCCGGATCAACTTTCCCGATGAGGTAAGGCTCGGCAGGGCCCTGGTAAAGGCTTATGATATGAGGGAGAACAAACCGGACGGAACCGCCGGGGCACACAGGCCCCTGAAAAGGATCCGCGAGCTGGTCAATTCCATGGAGGAGGGTTACCCGGATCCGGTGCGGGTCCGTGAACTGCTTGAAGCGGCCGGGATTGCCTGCGTACGGGAGGCGGTGGCCGGCACCAAGGTGGAAGCCGTACTGAGGGCGGAGGAAATGGGATTCCCGGTGGTCATGAAGGTTGTGGGGCCCCTGCATAAGTCCGACGTGGGCGGGGTGGAACTCGGGATCGAAAGTCCCGCCGATGTGTCGGAAACCTTCGAGCGCATGATGCGCATCGAGGGAACGCGTGCGGTGCTGATCCAGCCGCTGCTGGGGGGGACGGAACTTTTTGCCGGCGCCAAGCGGGAAGGCGGATTCGGGCACCTGCTGCTCTGCGGGATGGGAGGCGTCTTCGTGGAAGCCCTCGGGGATGTAAGTGTATCGCTTGCACCCGTCGGACCCCGGGAGGCCCTTCGCATGATAAGGGAACTCAAGGGCTATCCGCTCATCAAGGGTATCCGGGGCAGGGCAGGGGTGGATGAAAAGGCCTTTGCGGATGTGCTGGGAAAACTTTCCGACCTGGTAGGTTCGGCTCCTGAAATAGCGGAACTGGACCTGAATCCCCTGCTGGCTTCTGCAAGCGGCATTGTGGCGGTGGATGCCCGGATCCGGATCGAAGGACACAGAGGAAACTGACCTAAAACCATATATCCCAATATGAATAAACCAACACCGATCGACCGAAACATCGTGGATTCCAGGGTCAATGAGCTGGGGATCTGTAATCTCGGGCAGGCCAAGATCCGCGAGATTGTAAAGCTGGTCAACGGCATCGAGCAGGCCAGCGGGGAGAAGTTCATCCGGATGGAAATGGGCGTACCGGGACTCGAGCCCGCCGGGCTGGGAACGGAAGCCGAAATCGAAGCGTTGAAACAGGGGGTGGCGTCCAAGTATGCGAATATCGAGGGAATCCCTGAACTGAAGCAGGAAATCTCCCGTTTCGTTAAACTGTTCCTGGGCATCGACGTTTCTCCCGAATCCTGCATCCCGACCGTGGGAAGCATGCAGGGCAGCATGGCCGCCTTCCTGGTGGCCAACCGGAATGCCCACAACCGGGAAGGGACACTCTTCCTGGATCCCGGGTTCCCCGTTCATAAACAGCAGTGCATCGTGCTCGGCCACGATTACAGGACGTTTGATGTTTACAATTACCGTGGACCAAAACTGGAGGAGAAGATGAGGGAGTATCTGGATACGGGACTCGTATCAAGCGTCCTGTATTCCAACCCGAACAATCCCTCCTGGATCTGCTTCACGGAAGGTGAACTGGAGATTATCGGCAGGCTTGCCGACGAATACGACGTGGTGGTTATCGAGGACCTGGCCTATTTCGGGATGGATTTCCGAAAGGACGTTTCGGAGCCCGGAAAACCGCCCTTCCAGAGCACCGTTGCCCGGTATACGGAAAACTACCTGCTCCTGATATCCTGTTCAAAGACCTTCAGTTACGCCGGACAGCGGATCGGGATGATGGTCATGTCGGACAAGCAGTTTAACCGGAGGTATCCCGACCTGCTGAGGTATTACACCTCCGACAAATTCGGTCATTCCATGATATACGGGGCCCTGTATGCCCTTTCGGCCGGAGCCGGCCATTCGGCCCAGTACGCGGTGGCGGCCATCCTGAAGGCAGCCAACGAGGGGAAGTTCAATATCGTCAACCAGGTCCGGGAGTACGGTGAGCGTGCGAAGATCATGAAAAAACTTTTCAGGGGAAACGGGTTCCGGATCGTATACGACAAGGACATCGACCAGGAACTCGCCGACGGCTTTTATTTTACCATTAGCTACCCGGGCTTCAGCGGGGCAAGGCTGCTCCTGGAGCTGCTGTACTACGGCATCTCGGCCATCTCGCTGGAGATAACGGGAAGCGAGCGGGAGGAGGGACTGCGGGCCTGCGTTTCCCAGGTGCACCTGGACCAGATGTCCCTGCTGGAGGAACGTTTGAAATGGTTCCGCAGGGACCATCGTGTTTCACAACAGGAGGATACCTGACATTAATCATGCCCGATGCGGGCACGACTGTTAATTAGAATTACTATTTTTGATCGGATCAATGCTACACAAACACATCTCATATGGCTAAGCAGCGGGGAGCTATCGTGGTAGATATTGAACGCTGCAAAGGCTGTGAACTCTGCATTGAGGCATGTCCTACCAGCGTCATCCGGATGGAGAGGAAAGTGAACGGGAAAGGATATCACTTTGCATACATGGAAAACCCTGAGGATTGCACCGGCTGCAACAACTGCGCCATCGTGTGCCCGGACGGGGTGATCACGGTCTACCGGATGAAGGTTGAAGCATAGGAACCTATTATGACACCAGGATGAAGAAAGAACTCCGTTTGCTGAAGGGAAATGAAGCCATAGCCGAGGCCGCCATCCGTGCCGGGGCGGATGCCTATTTCGGGTATCCCATCACGCCCCAGTCTGAGGTACTGGAATACCTGACGCTCGAGAAACCCCAGGAGCGCACCGGGATGGTCGTCCTGCAGGCGGAAAGCGAACTGGCAGCCATCAACATGGTCCTCGGTGCCGCCTCGGCCGGCCGCAGGGTTATCACCTCCTCTTCCAGTCCGGGCATTTCCCTGTTCCAGGAGGGGATCTCCTATATTGCAGGTTCGGAATTGCCCTGTGTCATTGTTAACGTGGTAAGGGGAGGGCCCGGTCTGGGCACCATACAGCCCTCCCAGGCGGATTATTTCCAGGCGACCAAGGGGGGCGGGCACGGGGATTACCACCTGCTTGTGCTGGCACCCGCTTCCGTCCAGGAAATGGCCGATTTCGTAAAGCTGGGATTCGAGCTGGCTTTCAAATACCGGAACCCCGTGATGCTCCTTACCGACGGACTGATCGGGCAGATGATGGAAAAAGTGGAGCTTTTCGAGCAGGTGCCCAGATCCACCGAGTTCGACCAGTCCTGGGTTGCCACAGGGAAGACGCCGGACCGGGAGCGCAACATCATCACCTCCCTGGACCTGGAATCGGACAAGATGGAACTGCACAACAAGCAGCTCCAGGAAAAGTACCGCAAGATGCAATCGGAAGTGCGCTTCGAGGAGATCGACTGCGGGGACGCCGAATACCTGCTGGTCGCTTACGGGTCGAGTGCCCGGGTCTGCCAGAAAACGGTGCAGCTTGCCCGTGACCGGGGGATCAAGGCGGGTTTGCTCCGCCCCATTACACTCTATCCTTTCCCTTCCGGGAAGCTTATGGAGCTGGCCGGCAGGGTAAAGGGAATACTTTCCGTCGAGATGAACACCGGGCAGATGGTGGAGGACGTCCGCCTCGCCGTGAAGGGAAGCGTACCGGCGGAACACTACGGCCGTTTCGGGGGAATGGTCCACTCCCCCAACGAGGTGCTGGACGCATTTCTGGAGAAAATCGTAAACCAATGAGCATGGAAACCCGGCAGATAACCATTGAGGACATCATAAAACCGGAAAACATCGTTTACCGGAAGACCCCCATCATGACCGACAATGTGCTTTCCTACTGCCCGGGATGCGGTCACGGGGTGGCGCACCGCCTCATTGCCGAGGTGATCGAGGAGATGGGCATTCAATCCGAGGTCGTCGGGATTGCCCCTGTGGGCTGTTCGGTGCTGGCCTACGATTTCATCGATGTGGACTGGATACAGGCCCCGCACGGGAGGGCGCCGGCCGTTGCCACGGGAATGAAAAGGGTCATGCCGGACAAATATATATTTGCCTACCAGGGGGATGGAGACCTGGCGGCCATCGGCACAAGCGAGACCATCCATGCGTGCAACCGGGGAGAACACATCACCATCGTATTCATCAACAACGGGATTTACGGGATGACCGGGGGACAGATGGCTCCCACAACCCTGCCCGGGATGGTGTCATCCACCTGTCCCTACGGGCGGGAAGTCAGCTCCATGGGAAATCCGATCAAGATGACGGAACTGGTGGCCCAGCTGCCGGGCACCTACTACGTTACCCGGCAGGCCGTGCACAAGCCGGCCAACGTCCGCAAGGCCAAGAAGGCCATTTTGAAGGCCTTTGAAAACCAGAAACTTAAGAAGGGATTGTCGCTGGTGGAGATTGTCTCCAACTGTAATTCAGGCTGGAAGATGACCCCGGTCAATGCGAACAAATGGATGGAGGAGAACATGTTTCCCTTCTATCCCCTGGGAGACATTAAGGTGGACGGGCAACTGGTGAAGTAAATAATATGCAGGCCATGAAAACGGGATCCGGGGCAGGCTCCCATTACCATCAGAAAAAACAATTATGACAGAAGAAATCATCGTTGCGGGATTCGGGGGACAGGGAGTTCTTTCACTTGGAAAGATACTGGCGTACAGCGGGATCATGCAGGACATGGAGGTCAGCTGGTTCCCGTCCTACGGACCGGAGATGAGGGGCGGCACGGCCAACGTCACGGTCATCCTCTCCGATGACCGGGTCAGTTCCCCCGTCCTGAACGAGTACGATACCGCCATACTTCTCAACCAGCAGAGCATAGATAAATTCGAGTCGAAGGTGAAGGCCGGGGGACTCCTGATCTACGACGGCAACGGCATCACCACCCACCCATCCCGGAAGGACATCCGGATCTACCGTATCGATGCCGCCGATGAAGCGGCCAAAATGTCGACCACCCGTACCTTCAACATGATCGTGCTGGGCGGGTACCTTAAGGTAAAACCGCTGGTCGGACTGGAGAATGTGCTCGCGGGACTGAAAAAATCGCTGCCTGCGCGTTATCACCACCTGATACCCGTGAACGAGGAAGCCGTCAAACGCGGGATGGAAATCATCTACAAGGTGGCCTGAGATTCATTTCCTGTAGAAATTCATCTCATCCAGGTACTTCCATACGGGGGGCGGGAGAAAATGACGTATATCCCTGCCCTCGCCGATGGCCTGCCGGATATAACTGGATGAGATCTCAATCAGGGGTGCATCCACCACTTCCAGGTTCTCACCCGGATCCGTTTTGGCGGGGTACCCGGGCCTCGGGTATACATACCGTTTATAGTTCTTCCGGATCTGATCGGCGTTCTTCCATTTCAGGAAGGTGGGCAGGCCGTCGCTCCCTATGATGATGAAGAAGCGGTCCCCCGGGTGCTTTTCGCTGAGCCTGGCCAGGGTATCGATGGTGTAGGAGGGAACCGGCATCCTGAACTCGATGTCCGTTGCCCTGAAACGCCCGTCCTCCCCGATCGCCTTTTCCACCAGTGCAAGGCGGTGGTGGTCGGCCAGCAGTGTTTTCCTTTCCTTGAAGGGGTTCTGGGGACTGACCACGAACCAGACCCGGTCCATGTCGGTATATGAGACCATGTAATTGGCGATGGCCATATGACCGATGTGGATGGGGTTGAAACTCCCGAAAAAAAGTCCCACATTCATATTTTGCGTTCCTTCCTTTATATAAAGACCTCCGGAAGACATCGCAGGGCTCCGGCCTGCTTCAGGGGGATAAAAACGCCCCGACGATGCGCTCTGCCTCCTTCAGCGCCGCTTCCAGGCGGTCGTTCACGATGACTGCATCGAAGCGGTCCGCGTAAGCCATCTCCCGGGCGGCTTTCGCCAGGCGGTCCCGGATCTTTTCCCCGGAATCTGTGGATCGTTCCCTCAGCCTCTGTTCCAGGACCCCCAGGCTGGGTGGCTGCACGAAAATGGCCAGTGCATCGCCTCCGAAAATGTTTTTCAGGTTCCTTCCTCCCACCACGTCCACATCGAAGATGATGTGTTTTCCTGCCTTCCATATCCTCTCCAGCTCGCTCTTAAGGGTTCCGTAATAATGGTTCCTGTACACCTCTTCCCATTCGATAAAATCCCCCCGTTCTATACCCGCCTTGAATTCATCCACGCTGAGGAAGTAGTAATCCCGGCCGTTCACCTCGTTCATCCTTGGCTTGCGGCTGCAGGCCGAAACCGAAAATTCCAGGTTTAATCCCGCCCGGAGCAGGTGCTTTACGATCGTGGTCTTGCCCGAACCGGAAGGAGCGGATACGATGATGGCTTTGCCTCTCATAATACGTTGAAGACCTGTTCCTTGATTTTTTCCAGTTCGTCCTTCATTTCAACCACCAGCCGCTGAATGTCCGAATCGGCGGCCTTGGAGCCAAGGGTATTGATCTCCCGGCCCATTTCCTGGGTTATGAACCCGAGTTTTTTACCGGACGAGGGCCCTTGCTTCATGGTTTCCATGAAATATTTGCAATGGTTCCGCAACCGGACCTTCTCCTCGGTGATATCCATTTTCTCGAGGTACAGGATCATCTCCTGCTCAAGGCGGTTCGCGTCAGCCTTTACATCTTTTTGAAGTTCTTTGAGTCCCCCGGCAATGCGCTTCCGGACCCGCCCGATCCTCTCCTGCTCAAAGGGTTCGATCCGGGAAAGCTTTTCCAGTATGGCATGAACCCGCAGGCCAATGTCTTCGGCCAGGGCCATCCCTTCCTGCTCACGGAAGGATACTACCTGGGCAAGCGCTTTCAGTATGGTCTGCTTAAGCTGCTTCCATTCTCCTTCTCCGAGCACCTCCTTCTCCGATTTCATGGCATCCGGCAGGCGCATGGCAACCTGGAGGATGCGTTCGGTATCTTCCATCCCAAGCTCCTTTGCGAGACCTTGCAGATCCCCGATGTAATTTTTAACCACCGGCCGGTTAATGGAATGGCCCGTGACGCCCTCCTTGGGCTCCTGATAGATGCCGATCTCGATCTTGCCCCGCTGGAGTTCGTTGTTCAGTATGTTGCGTATTTCCATTTCCTTGTCCCTCAGCAGCAAGGGTAGCTTCACCGTAGTATCGAGCTGTTTGCTGTTGAGGGACTTGATCTCGATGGAAAACATCATCTTCGGCAGATCACATTCTGCCCGGCCGTAGCCTGTCATGGATATTAGCATAACAGCAAATTTAAAACAATTCGGGAAATCCGGTGCCCCAACACGGATGTATGCACGGGTGCGGCCGTGTTTTGAAACGTTTCAGTCTCCGGATGCCCCGGATGCGGATGGCGCTGCACCGGAAGCACCTCCCGAAGCAGCAGCCGCCGCTTCTTCGACGGCGGGAGGGTGTTTAACGACGGCCATTTTCTTCCAGCGGCCCGTAAGGTAATACCCGAATGAAAGGGTCAGTCCCACGCCCCAGCTTACCGGCTGGGACCACCAGATTCCGGTTTCTCCGAAAAGGCCTGAAAAGTACAAGGCAAAAGGCACGCGTATGATCCAGAGGGAGGTCAGGGTGATGAACATGGGGATCAGCGTATCGCCGGCCCCTCTCAGGACGCCGTTGAATTTGAACATCACGGTAAGCAGCAGGTAGAAGGAGCTGACGATGAGAAGGTATTCCCCGCCGATGCGGACCACCTGCGGGTCATCGGTGAAAAGTCCCATAAGCTGGTATTTCAGGAGGACGACGACGATCGTTACGGTCACCGAAACCGCAGACGACATCAGCAGGGTGGAAATGAGCCCCCTCCTTACGCGGTCTGCCTTGCCCGCACCGATGTTCTGTCCCACAAAAGTGGCCAGGGCGGCCGAAAAGTTCATGGCCGGGAGGATGGCCAGGCTGTCGATTCGCAATGCGGCCGAGTAACCTGCGATCACGCTCGTGCCGAAGGTGTTCACGATGGCCATGATGGCCAGCATACCCAGGGAAATAAAGGTGTGCTGCAGTCCCGTTGGAAGCCCGATGCGGATGCTCTGTGAGAATATTTTACGGTCGAACTTCCAGGACAGCAGGTTGAAATCAATCAGCCTGTGGTTGCGGTTCAGGTATATCACGGCCGTCAGGAAGGCTCCGGCCTGGGAAATGACCGTGGCAATGGCCGCCCCGGCAATGCCCCATTTGAAGACAACGATAAAGAGCAGGTCGAAACCGATGTTGAATAAGGTCGAGATCATCAGGAAATACAGGGGGGTCTTGGAGTCTCCCAGTCCCCTGAGAATGGCCGCCGTCGCATTGAAACCGAACGTGGCAATCAGGCCGGAAAGATAGATGGCCAGGTAGGTTGTGGCCTCGGGCATGAGTTCTTCCGGGAGCTTTATCAGCTGGAAGATTTTATGGGTCAGGGGGATGCTGATCAGCGTCAGGGAAAGGGCGGCGACGGTCAGGAAAATATAGAGGGTATGGAT